>WFXT01000187.1 GCA_015490475.1 Bacteroidota bacterium | reverse complement strand
TTTTTCATATGTTTATGATAATCCTCCTGTGCCATATTGGAAATGGTGGCAGGACCCTCCGGTTGGCTATCGCTTTCAGGGGGCCGTAAGTACAACATTGCATAAAACAGGGTTTCTTGCCTATGGGGAATATAACCATTTTAACAGCTATAAAAAGGAAGAATGGGCACGCCGACAGAGATATATTCTGTCCTTGCAACGAAGAATCAAAAAAATAAAGGTAAAGCTAACAGGTCATTATTTGCAAAGTACGCAACAAGACTTTTTTTTCTGGAAGCGCCTTGATTCTGCTTACATACCATTTCCCGGAAGTATTGTTGTATCTAATTTAAGACAGGCAATAATTGACCCCCGAATAACATATTTGCACAATGGAGGTATTCATAAATTAATGGGACGATTTTTTTACACTGCCCGAGACACCGAAGAGCACAAGCAGGTCATTGTGGAATATCAATATAAGCGGAAATATGAAATAACCGAAAAGGCTGTTTTCTGGTTAACATCAGGTGCTCAGGTAATAAAAGGATTCATTGATAGAGCAGCTTTCTTCACAGAACCACATACACAATTAAATGTTGCTTATTACGCACACGGTGAACAAAGCATCCCTCTAAAAAATAATAGAGAACTACGGGTTTTCGCTGGCGTTAGGTTGGAAGGCTATCGTGTGGATACAATGCCTGTTATTTTATACCCAGTCTTCCGGGCTGGGGGCAATCTACAATTGGCAAAAGCCACATATTTGCGTGCATCATTAGGGCAGGGGGTCAGATTCCCCTCAATAGCAGAACTCTTTACTTACTATAGGTTGGGACCGATTTATGTCCTTCCCGAACCGGCATTAAAGCCAGAAAAAGGGTGGACTGCTGAAATAGGCGTGAGACAGCTTATATCGGTAAAGGACGATAAAATTCAGGGTTTTATAGACATAGCAGGATTTTGGTATGAATATGAAGACTTGGTAGAATACAGGTTTGGGGTGCAAAGGGTTCAGAACCGTCCCGTGCTGGGTTTCAGACCTATCAATGTTAGTAACGCTCTGGTATATGGCTCTGAAATATCAGCAGGTAGTCAATATAATTTCACAAAAGGTTACATGCGTCTGTGGGGTGGATACACCTACATAACGCCAATAAACAAGAACTGGAAGCCTGGGGACAGACCACAGGACAGATGGCTAACTTTCAGATTCAAGCATCTTGTCAAAGTAAATTATGAAATTCAATGGCATAATATTTCTGCAGGATTAAAATATCAATATCAATCACCAATATTAAACATTGACGACGCTTTTCGCATTGTAGTGCCAGATACTAAAACACTGATAGATTCTTTCAAATTAAATTTTGAAAATCTTGATGCCTACATAGGATATGAAATGTCTAAATTGAATCTACACGTGCAATTTTACATAACAAATCTTTTCAACAAGGCGGTATTTTTCTTGCCAGGGAATGCATGGCAACCAAGAACATTCTGGTTAAAATTGAAATGGTCTTTCGGACAATGGTAGTTATGTAGAAGTGCTAAGGTCATTCTCATGACTAATGGTCCCAAACATTATTCAGATTTATTCTATCTTTGCTAAAAAGGACCGCAATGAGTGATAGATATAGCAAACTTCTGGCAGAATACGCATACACGATCAAATGGGACGACCTTGATGATGATGTAGTTCACGAAGTGAAAAGAAGAATCCTTGATTCTATTGGTGTTGCTATGGCTGCTTACCATGGTGATGCAGTGAAAGCAGTTCGCAGGTATGCTTATCACTGGCGTTTTGATGACGGTGCCACTATATTCGGTACTACATTTAATACTACACCCGAAGTTGCAGGATTCGTCAACGGCGTAATGGTCAGGTATCTTGATTTCAACGACACTTATCTCTCATTGGAACCCCTTCATCCCAGTGATATGATTCCTGCCTTGCTGGCGCTGGCTCAATACATTGATTCTGCACCAGATGACTTGATTACAGCTATTGCAGTAGGCTACGAGATAGGGGTGACACTTTGCGATGCGGCAAGTTTACGCAAACACAGATGGGATCATGTTAATTATATAGGAATAGCAACTGCTGCTGCGGCAGGTAAACTCCTCGGTTTAAATCCCGAAGAAATAGAACATGCCATATCTATAGCAATTGTTCCACATGCTTCTATGAGGCAGACCAGAGCAGGTGAATTGAGCATGTGGAAAGGTGCCGCTGCCGCTAACTCGGCACGAAATGGATTGTTTGGTGCTCTCCTTGCTGCCCAAGGAATGACTGGTCCTTACCAACCCTTTGAGGGCGAAATGGGCTTCTTTAGGCAATTATTAAATGGGGAAAGATTTATTGATGAAGTTCTAAAACCACTGGAAGAAAAGCGCCCACCTCGCAGAATATTGGACACCTATATCAAATACTGGCCTGTGGAATATCACGCTCAAAGTGCGGTTGATGCTGCTCTACAGATTTATCGCGAGGCAGGGGGCATTAAAGCAGAAGACATTGATAAAATTCATATTGATACTTTCAAAGCTTCCTATGAAATCATTGCTAAAGACCCAGAAAAATGGGAACCCAAAACACGGGAAACTGCAGACCATTCCTTGCCTTACATAACGGTAGCTGCTCTTCTGGATGGCGAAGTTACTCAAAAGACTTTCTCTAAGGAACGAATTTTTGACCCTGTGCTACGCAAAATACTCAAAGAACAAACTACTCTTAAAGAAGACCCTGAGTTAACCAAAGGATATCCTGATGGAATCCCGAACAGAATAATTGTCAAACTCAAAGATGGAAGAGAATTTGTTAAGGAAGTGAAATATCCTCGTGGGCACGCCAAGAATCCTATGACTGATGATGAATTAAAAGAAAAGGTAAAAAATTGTCTTGCTGTTGTTAATATGCAAGACAGAACTGAAGACATAGCCAATCTGGTATTTAATTTAGAACACATAATAGGCTGGGAAGACTTATTTGAATTAATAATAGTATGATGAGGGCGTGGTTATTGCAAAAGTCAGGGGACAGGCATCCTGGCGAGATATTGAGAGAATACTTAGAAAAAGGGGAACATCTTATAGTTCCAGGGGTTTTCAATCCTCTGGTTGGTATAATGGCACGACGCACTGGTTTCAAAGCCATATACATCTCAGGGGCTGCATTTAGTGCTTCGCTCGGTCTTCCGGATCTGGGCCTATTCACACTTTCAGAATTAGTTGAATTCACATCATCTGTTGTAAAGGCTTCGGGGCTTCCTGCAATTGTTGATGCAGACACAGGTTTTGGTGAAGCCCTTAATGTCGTAAGGACTGTTCGGGAGTTAGAATCAGCAGGTGCTGCAGCTATTCAACTGGAAGACCAGGTTTTACCTAAAAAGTGCGGACACCTAAGTGGAAAGCGTCTTGTCCCTACCGAAGAAATGGTGCAGAAAATAAAAGCGGCAAAAGCCGTCAGTAAGCATTCCTTAATTATTGCCCGAACAGATGCCCGTGGTGTATATGGCATGGAAGAAGCCTTACAAAGAGCACGAGCATACGTTGAAGCGGGTGCAGACATTATATTTCCCGAGGCACTTACTTCACAAGAGGAATTCGCCACATTTGCCAGAGAACTAAACGGTGTTCCATTGCTTGCCAACATGACAGAATTCGGCAAAACGCCGTATATCCCAGCAAAAACCTTCTTTGAACTGGGATACCAGATTGTAATTTTCCCTGTAACTACACTTAGAATAGCTCTCAAAGCTGTTCAAAATGCCCTAACAACTCTTAAAGAATCGGGCACCCAACAATCCATTCTTGACCAAATGTTAACAAGACAGGAGCTATACGATTTGATTAATTACTACGATTACGAAACATTTGACCAACAACTAACTAAAGAAACCCCAAAATCTGAAAGCCATGAGCAACAATACAGTTGACCCAACCAAGAACTACATCCCAGGACTTGAAGGCGTTATCGCCGTTAAAACAGAAATTTCTATCCTTGATGTTGACCAAGGCAAAATAATTGTGCGAGGCTACGACCTTATTGAACTGGCACAAAAGAAGCAATACACAGAAGTAGCCCACTTGCTAATAAAAGGGCACTTGCCATCCCAGGAAGAACACGAACAATTTGTCAATCAGTTGAGAGAAAAAGGGAAAATTCCTTCCCCTGTTAATGAGTTGATGCGACTTTTGCCTCGCAACACACACGTCATGGACGCCCAAAGAACTATTGTTTCTTTCCTTGCAGGCTTTGAAGACCCTGAATTCCTTAAGGATACTTCCCCCGAAGCTAACATTGAAAAAGGGACCAAGATTTTAGCCAGACTACCCTACATAACTGCAAACGCTTACAGGGAACTTAATGGATTGCCCCCTGTTGACCCCCATCCGACATATTCCTTCAGTGACAACTTCCTGTATATGATTCTCGGGAAGGAACCCGATGATGTATCCAGGGAAGTCTTTGACAAGACCCTTACCTGCTACGTAGAACACGAAATGCCTAATTCTACATTCACTGCACGTGTCATTGCTTCCACTCTGTCTGACATATATGGAGCAATCACGGGAGCCATAGCATCCCTAAAAGGTCCCCTTCATGGTGGTGCCAATGAAGCAGTGGCATATATGTTACTTGAGATCCTTGAAAAAGGAGGTGCTTCAGTAGCCAAAGATTACGTGAAGGAAAAACTGGCACGGAAAGAGAGAATAATGGGCTTCGGACACAGGGTATATATGCGTAAATATGACCCACGAGCCGCTCTGCTTAAAGACTATATTCCAGAATTGATAGACAGACATCCACAAGGTAAAGAGCTATACGAAATATACCAGATTGTTGAAGAAACAATGAAGGAAGAAAAGGGACTATATCCAAATGTTGACTATCCTGTAGGTCTAATTTACTACTTGCTTGGGATTCCTATTCCTCTATTTACGCCA
The DNA here is from genome assembly GCA_015490475.1 of Bacteroidota bacterium. Classification (GTDB taxonomy): domain Bacteria; phylum Bacteroidota; class Bacteroidia; order JAADEI01; family JAADEI01; genus JAADEI01. Next base: position 1,800 of record WFXT01000187.1, on the reverse strand, counting down.
ATATTCCTTGTTGCCCGAACGGCTGGCTTGATTGCCCACGTCACAGAACAACATGCCAATAACAGATTGTTCAGACCACGGGTCTGGTATGTGGGTCCTGAATACAGACCTTTAGATTAAGTGTAGCACATAAAGGTAACTTAACTTTCGTTATTGGCGGGCGTCCCGATGAGGGACGCCTTTTTTGTTTTATACCATAATAGTATTGATTAATCACACTTGAGGGACCATGAACTTAAAATGTAAACATAACGTTTACACTAACAGCTACAAGGGTAAGTAACTAAGTAAAGCAACAATAATAAGAATCGCATTTATACTTGTTTTTTTACAATTATCGTATATTATCTCCCTAAAATTGATAAAAAACATCAAATATTCTTTATTAACAAACACAGCACGACCTCATCAACCTTAATAAATCAAATTAAGCCACATAGCAATCAACTCATAACCATAGATAGTATAGAAAGTATAGTTTACAACTCCAAGGAACACAATCATACTGCTGTTATAGAAGGTTATTACAGACAAATAGATGGCGATGCTCTCATTTGCGCTCTTAAAGAAGGACATCTTCTTTACAAGAACTGTGTATACGCTTCTTGCATTTCTAGAAAATGTAATACCGATAATATTATAGATTGCGATGCATGCATTCCCTGGCACTTCTTCTTGAACGTTGATAGTGGCACATATTATGTAGTTGCATTACCCATCTCATACTATGTTTATTTACATGGTGATAATGTTTACAGACTTCTGGATAGCATTATCTTAAAAGAAGGCTGTTACTACAATAAGGCACTTTACACTATGCACATTAAGAGCCAAAAGATAGAGTTTAAAAAAGAACAGATAAGAGCCATATATCCTGTCAAAGTAAGACGAAGAGATAGCGTTTTCCTCGACGAGGATTGTTGGTATTGTGAATGTAGAAATAAGAACTTACTCATTAATCTTTTAACCAAATAAGATATACCTGTTTTAACAATAACCCAGTATAAAAAAATAAAACCTACTACTCACAACTCTCACGGAAGAACGAGGTCAGCGTCTCAAAAATTACAGTCAGGCTGATTTTAAGTAATAAACAAGAATGTAAGCAAATCAAGCGTTATTACCATATGATAATTCCTACACCAAAATGGATGTTACATATCCTGTTTTTAGCATTGAGTGCTACCAATACAAAAGCCATATCTTATTTTTCCAAATGTGATTGCACTACTAATATGTACATTGTTGAAAATGAAATATCAGATAGTCTTATCACACATTTAGGACATTTAGATACCTCAGAGTATATACCGGAATTATGTGTATTTTATATCAATAAAAATTGCGATACATTCTTAATCCTGCATAGCAATGACAGATTATGGACAATAAACATTGACATTTCAGATAGTCTTATAAAAATTGAATTATATCCATATGAAATAGAATACTGGTTTTCATTCATATTTCCCGACACCAAAGCAGACCTATTTGACTTGATGTATTCACTAAAGCTTTCTTACGTTATTAACGCAAAAACAGGAAAGATAGACTTAAAAGTAACGGGTTATAGATGGATACTAGATATTAATTGTATAGACGACAGCATTGAAAGTGATATGTATGACAGCATCATAAATTCTGCTAGAAGCGCTGAATTCAGGAATATTAGATACGACTCACTGTGGAATTACATTTCACATTATGTGAGATTATGGAGCATATACGTCAGTTATATTGCCTCTTGTGAACTGTTTAAAGATAGTAGGTACATTGACAAAGTAGCAGAGACTTCAGAAA
>WFXT01000186.1 GCA_015490475.1 Bacteroidota bacterium | reverse complement strand
TATAGTGAACCATGCATAGGATACGTAAAATAAAACAGCTATTATTTCACTTATCCATGTGTATGTTGTTTTTCCAGTTCCTGCCAGTGCGTTGAAGAGTATAGTACTCATTGAGAAAATGAGCATTATGGTTGATATGGGAACAGACAGATTTACGCCCTGTCGTATGATGTCCCAGTTGTCTGTGTAAATCATCCAGAAATGTTTGGGAAACATGTTATAAAGTGTTATTATGACCATCATTACAGATAGGCTAAAACTGGCTATTTTCAAGGTTGTTGTGATTATTTGCTTGTGCTTAGACTGTCCAAGCAGATTGGAAATAACAGTTTGTGTTACGGGAGTAAGAGCCCATGTTATGATACCCATCATTTGTAACAGTGATGTTCCTGCGCTTGTGACGGCAAGGGCTTCAGAGCCCATCTTCTCTATTAAAAGGAAAAAAACGAACCAGCCAACTATGGCAGTGATTCCTTGTGCAACAAGCGGAAAACCAATGTTAAGCAACATTTTCAGAATCATTGGAGAGAGTCGTGAATACTTATTAACAAATAGAGAATTTCGTTTGAAAAACACTAAGGTGGCAAGAAGAAATGTTCCAAAGGCAATTGCCAGCACCGATGCTAATGCAGCACCTGTCATTCCCAGTGGTGGAATAGTGCCAAAACCAAAAATCAACATGTAGTCAAGCACTATGTTTAGAAGGCTTATGACCACGGCTATTATGCCAAAAGGGTAAGTAATTGCGTTGCCAAAGAGTAATGCTCGCAATCCTGCATAGACACCTATCAGGGGGTAGGAGAAAATCTTTACTCTCATGTAATCTTTAATTGCGACAAGAACACCATAGGATGAAATCCAGTGTGGCAACACAATTTCAACAGCAACGAAGGCTATCAGTGATAGCAGAATGCCTGTTAACAGGAGCATAAGCATACTATTCCAGAAAACATGTGATATTCTGGAAGTTTGCCTGCCGCCCTGAAATCTAGAGATGGTTATCTGCGAGGAACTGCCCAAAGCAAAGAGAACTATCGCAAACAGAAAATCAAGTGAAGAAATGATACCTATGGCGGCGAGAGGATCAGTGCCCAATCTTCCGACAAAAGCTGTGTCCGCAACGGAAAGCAAAGTCCATGCAGTATTGGCTATGATGATAGGAATGGCAAGAGTTATTGCTTCCCTGATCGTGCCTTTTAATTGAACATTGCGACTCATGGTGTAAAACCAAAGTTAGATAGTGTGGCTATACAAAAGGTTTTGGGCTAGGCGTTTTAGTTTATATCAAATCTAAATTGCTTATGATGGCTCGTATTATAGCAATCTTCACGGGCATGTTTATTATTGTTAGCTGTGGCAGCTCAGGTAATCAAAAGCAGCACGAAGCAAATAACTTACCAGGAAGTAATGATGAAACCCAAGGAGTGGTAATACATACTAATCCCGATTCAATACATAAAGTTATTGCTTCTGGAGATGTGGTGGTTATTGATGTCAGACCAGCAGAGAAATATCAAGAGGGTCACATTCCTGGTGCTGTTCATATTGATTTAATGTATGACTTTGAAGATAAGATTAAGCATCTGGATGCTCGCAAAGTGGTTGTTTATTGCGGAGATGGTCGTCGTTCTCTGAAAGCGAGTGAGATTCTGAAGAAATATGGTATTGATACGATTTTTAACCTGAAGGATGGTTTCCCAACATGGGTTGAGGCAGGATATCCAGTTGAAAAACCAGAGTAGTCAAGATTAGTTAACCTATGGAACGAAAAAAAATTTTTAAATGTTCAAACTAAAAATCACAGAAAAATGAGGAAAGTTCTGTTAATCCTCGCGGTTGGAGGTATCGTTCTAGCATCATGTGGCAATCAAGGTGCCGAACAAGCTGTTGCTCAAGCAACACAGCAAGACCAAACACAGCAACAGGCTAAAGTACAGCAAGCAACTCAACAAGCCCAAGAAGAGGTTATCGTTAATGTGGGTGCTCCTAAGTTCAAGGAATTGGTGGAAAGTGGGGCATGTGAAGTCATTGATGTCCGAACACCACAGGAATATGCTGAAGGACATATCAAAGGTGCTCAAAATATAGACATTTATAACCCAGAATTTGACAAGTTGATCGGTCAATTGCCGAAAGATAAAACATATTGCGTCTATTGCCGTTCGGGACGCAGGTCAATGATGGCTGCTCAGAAGATGGCACAAATGGGCTTCAAGAAGGTTTATAATCTTCAAGGAGGAATTATAGCATGGCAGCAAAGCGGCAACCCAGTAGAGAAGTAAGCAAATCTTTGTCAAATAATTAAATCAGAAAAATAAAGGTGATATGAGTAGAGTTAATAACTTGAATCTTGAAGCATTAGCTAAAACAAGAGAGGCGGTTGAAAAGGGTGAAGCACCGGCAGAGAAGATTTTTGCAGCAGAAGGAGAATGGTTGTTCTCAGACGAAGGGCTGTTCAAAGGAAAAATTGAGTATCCGGGAGGTGTTGTGGAAATAATTAGTGACCAGCCCCCGCAATCAGGAGGCTATGGCAAGCATCCTAATCCGGTCCAGTATTGTGTCTTTTCCATGATTGCCTGTTATGCAACCACGTTTATGACTCTCGCTGCCATGAAAGGAGTTAACATTAAGAAGTTTAAGATCAAGGGTGGCAGTGTTGCCAATATGAAGGCAATTATGGAAATAGAGGAAGGTCCAATAATAAAGGAAGTATTTGTCAACGTGGAAGTTGAATCAGATGCCGACGAAAGCATTATTAGGCAACTTCTTGAAGAGGCAAACAAGAAATGCCCCGCTGCTTATACTGTCCAGAATGCAGTGCCGTTCCGCGCAGAACTGAGTTATAAGAGAGTGTAAGTATTGAGGTAGTCTACGGGCAACTTTGCTGACTGCCACCGGGGGTGGCTGTTCCCACGGGTGTGCTACCTCTCAGCTTTTGGTTCTTAAATTTCTATAATTTTATAAAATTTTTTAGTGTGTAAAGTAAAAAATGTGAAGCTCAATTTATATATGGGTTAGAATTCTGAACAGGCTCAAGGCAACAGGACCATTGAAGCGTTGGAGGGTAGATAAAGTATTGTTCTAGTTTAGAAAAATCAAGAAACAGCAGACCTCCACATGTTAGAGATTAAGCCCTGTTTTACGAAGAGAGCAGAATGCAGATTTTGATGAGCTCATGTGGATATAGAAGCACGATGGCTTTTTAAACAGACCAATTATGGACATACCCGCTGTGTAGTGGCATTCCCGTTGGATACGGGAGGCGTTCCCAGAATCGTAGGGCCAGGGCCTTCGGTTCCGCTTACTGTTACTGCTGCCCTTTCGATTTCATAATGGGAAGCGTAGATGATGATCTTATTGTGCGTTTATGGGCACAGACCAGTTCTGATTGATGTAGTGGATTGTATGTAATTTACGT
>WFXT01000185.1 GCA_015490475.1 Bacteroidota bacterium | reverse complement strand
GAATATATTAACTTATCATTACCTTCGGGAATTTATATCGCAAAAGGTATAACTAAAGATGGGTCGTTAATAACGAAATTGTTAACAGTAAAATAGCAGTAAAACAGATAAATAAATGTTGATAAGCTCATAGCTTGAAACAGGTGATTGGTGAACTTTCCTGTTACTGTGTCTAATTACATGCATATCAGTACCTAATTTACCTGTAATGCCTACAAATTGAATATTTTCAAGGTAACCGAGCTGTTTCTCCGAGATCTTAATGGTCATTCCGTTTCGCTATAATAAACCGCTTGCTTTTTATATGCTCTTTGGAAGAATTGCTAACTCACCATGCCCGAATACCTTAATCTTACGAATTTAATCTTCTATTAAAGGTATGACCCCTTTAGCTTACTGTTTGTTAAAATTGCATAATAAAAACCAACCACAAGTTGAAAAAAGAATATAGACTTAAAATTGGAAGATTTTTATTCACAATTTGGGTCAACACAAGGGATACTGAAGAATTTAAAGGATGTACATGTTATAGGGTTGTGAACTATGAATATAAAGATGTTACAGCATTTGGCAAGGTAGTAATAGCATGGGGATGGCACGATTATACAGATGAGGAATTTATACAGAGTTTTGTTTCTTTTATTTGTAAGCTTACGTGGGGCAAAATATGTAGCTACAAATACATATGTGTAGATAGCCATGATAGGATAAAAAGAGTTATTAGTACCTGTCCCAGATGTGGGTTCAAAAATATCTGTGATATAGATACCCATATACAGAAATGCAGAAATTGTGGGAAGAGATATTTGATCCGGTAGATGCCTATTTTGAACTTTGCAACCTGTTATATGCGTTAAATTAAATTAGCAAAGTAAAACAGTTATGGCAGGACATAATAGATGGTCCCAGATAAAAAGGAAGAAAGCGGCGGAGGATGCCAAGCGGTCTAAGATTTTTACCAAGTTGATTCGTGAGATAATGGTAGCAGTTAGGGAAGGAGGACCAGACCCTGATGCTAATCCGCGTCTGCGAATGGCTATATCTAATGCCAAGGCTGCCAATATGCCCAAAGAGAATATAGAAAGGGCGATTAAGAAGGCTTCGCAGGCAGGGGCAGAAGCCTATGAAGAGGTGATATACGAAGGCTATGGACCCGGCGGAGTTGCCATAATTGTTGAATGTCAAACTGATAACACAAACAGAACTACTAGCAATCTGAGATATATTTTCAGTAAAAATGGTGGAAGTCTTGCAACACGAGGAGCAGTATCTCACTTATTCAATCAAAAAGGTGTCTTTGTAATTCCTATAAAAGAGAATAATATTGATGATGTGGAAGCGTTTGCCTTAGATGCAATGGAAGCTGGTGCCGATGACATAGACGTTGACAATGATTTTATTACTATTTACACTGCCCGTGAAGACTTTGGAACAATGCAAAAATTTCTTGAATCACAGAACATAAAAGTTCAGGAAGCTGGTTTACAGTTTATTCCTACTATTACTACGACGTTACCCTTGGAAGAGGCAAAAAAGGTATGGAACCTTATTCAGTTACTTGAAGATGACGATGATGTTAAAGCTGTGTATCACAATCTTGAGTTGACCGAAGAGTTAGAAAAAGCGATTTCATAAGGGGCATTTATCGGGATGTGCAACCACAACATCTTAGGGAAATTTTAGAAAAACAACGGGAGTACTTTTTATCATACGACACATCATCCTTGAAGTGGCGACTTCAACAATTAGATAGACTACATAGAATGGTGAAAGAAAATGAATCGCTTATAGAAGATGCCCTTTATTCAGATTTACGTAAGAGTAGAGCAGAGGCGTGGATGACTGAAATAGGTCCCTTATATGACGAAATAATTTATCTCAAAAAAAGATTGCCGTACTGGTTGAAACCTGAAAGAGGCTTTCTGTCGCCGTTGTTTTTCTTGTCAACATATTCCATTAAACCGTTACCGAGGGGACAGGTTCTTATCCTTAGTCCATGGAATTATCCCTTCAACCTAACTTTCATACCTCTGGCGGGGGCATTAGCAAGTGGTAATACTGTCATAATAAAACCTTCTGAGGTTTCAGAATCATCTTCCAGAGTTATAAAAGATTTGGTGCAGAGGTATTTCCCAGAAGAGATAGTAACGGTGGTAGAGGGAGATGCTAAAGTAGCAGAACATTTGACACGCCTTCCTTTTGACTTGATATTTTTCACTGGCAGTCCTGCAGTGGGTAGATTTGTTATGCGTAATGCATCCCACCATCTTGTGCCAGTGGTATTAGAGTTAGGAGGAAAATCGCCTGTACTCATTGAAAAAGAGTTTTCCAATTTGCGAGTTGCAGGAAAACGAATTGCATGGGGAAAGTGGCTCAATGCAGGACAAACATGTTTAGCACCTGATTATGTTGTAGTACATAAATCTTTGTTGGAACCATTTTTGGAAAGCATTATCCAAGCTATAAGGACAATGTGGGGCGAGAACCCTCTAATTAACCAAGACTATCCCAGAATTATCAACCAAAGGCATTTTGAAAGATTAACTAATTATCTGCAAGGCGTGGATATTGTCTTTGGAGGCAAATTCAACAGTCAGGAGCTATTGATTGAGCCTACAATAGTTTTAAATCCTCCGGCAAATCATCCGCTGGCTCGGGAGGAGATTTTTGGACCAATATTGCCAGTGTTCACTTATGAAACCAACCAACAGGCATGGGATATCCTGAAAAGAAACCCATATCCTCTTGCATTTTATCTCTTTGGTAAAAAGAAAACTCTTTTGCACATTGAAAAGAAATTTCCCGCTGGCGCTTACGTCTTAAATGATGTCGTGATTCACGTGGCAGACAGCAATGTTCCATTTGGTGGTGTTAGAACAAGTGGAATAGGAAGATATCATGGAAAATTTTCCTTTATGACTTTTTCAAGATTTGCTCCCACGGTTAATCACTCACCATATACAGATATACCCTTTAGGTATCCGCCCTATTCGTCTCAAAAATTTAGTTTGGCTAAGAGGCTATGGAACCTGATGAGACGTCTGTTCATTTAGTTGCTTCATAAAATAAAAAAGGGGGCTTTAGAGCCCCCTCTCGTGTTTTCTGGACGAACCTGTTTACTCAATTATTCGCCAGAGCCACATTTACCTTCGCCACACTTACCTTCACCGCATTTGCCTTCACCGCACTTACCCTCACCACATTTCATTCCACCTTCCTGTGCGGCGGCTGCGGTGTCAGTAGCAGGAGCCTCTTCAACAGTGGCTTCCTCTGTGGTAGCTTCTTCACCTGCTACTTCTTCAGTAGCCTCTTCCCTAGCTTGTTCTACCTGTTCTGTTGCTTGCTCACCAGCCTGTTCTTCGGAACCACCCTGCTGGCAAGCAGCAAATGTCAAACCTGCAACAAGTGCAGCGATGCCCAGAGTTAGATACACCTTCTTCATTTCTCTTTGTTTTTTGATACCACAAAGTTAAAAAGAAAAAATTTTTTGAGAAATTCGTTAGCTATTGATGTAAGACTTATTTACGATTACTATTATGAAACACAATGATATAAGTCTGT
>WFXT01000184.1 GCA_015490475.1 Bacteroidota bacterium | reverse complement strand
AACATTTAAAGATTATCCAGAGCGGGAGGAAATTCCTGAAAACATTGACGAACACCTTATTGTTGAGTGGTATTCTAAGAGATAGTGAAAAAACATAAACTTACAAAAATTCAATAGCAATGGGATTGGATAATTTGTTGACCTTTGTTAAGCCAGAGGAAATCAAGATTGAGAAAGACAGTGACAGGAAAGGTAGGTTGATAATGTCACCTCTGGAAAGAGGCTATGGAATTACAATAGGAAATGCCCTAAGGCGTGTTCTTCTCTCTTCTCTGGAGGGCTATGCAATCGTGATGGTTCGCATAGAGGGAGTGTTGCACGAGTTTAGTACCATCCCTGGAGTTATTGAAGACGTATCGGAGATTGTGTTAAATCTGAAGCAGGTTCGTTTTAAATATCTTGGGAATGATCCCATAGATAAGGCAAAGATCAAGGTTGAAATAAGCGGACAGGAAGTCTTTAAAGCAGGAGATATTGAAAAGTTCACACCTGAGTTTGAAATCACCAACAAAGACCTTGTTATATGCCATATGGAACCGTCGGTGAAACTCAATATGGAACTCTATGTTTACAGAGGCCGTGGATATTTACCTCAGGAGGAGTTCCTTGATATGGAATTAGAAACAGGAATTATACCAATTGATGCTATCTTTTCTCCTATTCGTAGAGTTCGTATAGACGTTGAAAATGTCCGTGTCGGAAAATATACTAACTATGACAAATTAATTCTTGAAGTTGAAACAGACGGGACGATTTCCCCAGAAGATGCTATACGTAATGCCGCATCTATATTGATTGATCACTTTAGCATGCTTACATCAGGAAAGGTAGCACAGGAAAGCAAGCCTCAAATTAATATAACTTTTGATGACCTGAAGCTTGGGGAAAGGATTAAGAAGGCTCTTAGTGCAGCAGGAATAGAAACAGTGGAGCAGCTGGTTTCTTTAACCTTGGAAGAAGCATTAAAGATAAAGGGGCTTGGAGAGAAGAGCCTTGCTGACCTTCGTAAGAAGTTGAACAAATTCGGTCTGGACTTTAAGCCTGCTCAGGCAGAAGCACAAACTGAGAAAGAAGCATCAAAATAAGATAAGAGATGTTTCATCTGAAGAAAAAGAATCCACTTGGTCGTAATGCGGAACACAGAAAGGCATTGCTTAGAAATCTTGCTATTGAACTAATCAAGCACAAACGAATAAAGACCACTGTTGCCAAAGCAAAAGCTTTGAAAAGGTATATTGAGCCTATTTTAACCAGAGCCAAGCAAGACACTACACATAATCGCAGATATGTCTTTAAACATCTACAAAACAAAGAAGCAGTAAAGATTCTATTTAGTGATATTGCTCCTAAGATAATGGACAGGAATGGTGGATATACCCGTGTTCTCAGGCTTGGTATGTGGAGAAGAGGAGATAATGCCGAAATGGCTTTGATAGAATTGGTTGATTTCAACGAAGCGCTATTGGAAGCCAAGAAAGAAAAGAAGACTACGGCAGAAGCACCAACTAAGAAAAGAAGAAGGAGGAGAAGCAGGAAGAAGAAAACGGACGAAGGGGCGACAACAGCTGAGACGACACAAACACAAGAAAAGAATAATAACCAACCTGAAGAATCTTCTGGAACGTCAGATTCTGAAAGCAAGGAAGACTCTGAGCAGGGCAATGCATAATGAGGCATATAGCATGGCTTGATGACGAAATAACGACACTTAAACCACTCATAGAGTTATTAGAAGAGTCAGGGAACTACACGGTTCATACGTTTAGCACGGCGGATAACTTGATATCCTACCTGAATGAACATCGTGATTTAATAGATGTTATCATTCTTGATGAACATATTGGTAATGATTCAGGGTTGGAGATATATGACAAGTTGAGAAGCGAATTACAGATAGATATCCCTGTAGTTTTTATCACACGAGAGGAGGAACCAGCCTATATAAAAGAACTAATATCACGGGGGATTAGGCACTATATACCAAAGCCAGTGAAATTCAGTAATTTGCTTGCAATAATTACTGACCTGACAGAAGGAGAGATACTAAGGAAAAGTTTTGAAGTTAGCAGGATACCACAGCAGTTTAGAGAGGTTAGTTCCCTGATATATGAAGCAAGTTCTCTGAAAAAATGGCGAGAGGTTATCAACAGGCTTGTTAAAGCCAAACAGGTTCTTGATAAAGAACTATTTCGTGACCTATACAATCTCGCACAAAGAAAATTTTTTCAGTATTTCTATCACAACTATGCTAATTTCCTTTATGGTGAAGATTCTGCAATAGTGACAAATTTTTTGGCACGATATAGAAAGTATGTAACTTCTCAGACTTTGATTCTTGTCGTTGATAATCTTAGTCTATGGATATGGGAAATGATCAAGCAGGAGATAAGTTTCCCGAATTGGGAAGTTGTTGAGGATGGCTTCCTTGTTTCCTTACTGCCAAGCGTTACACAGTTTAGCAGGCAAAGTCTTTTAAGTGGGCTTTTTCCATTGGAGATACAGGAAATTAATCCAAAATATTGGATTGATGATACAGGGGATGAGATTAAGACCAAATATGAACCAGAAGTAATTAAGCAGGGTTTTCAAATACTTGAACTTCCAGAACCAGAAGTAATCTATTATTCTGAGGATTTATTTATTAGTGGCAAAACTTTCAATAAACCTACTGTTCTAATTATCCCCGCTTTTGATCAGTTGGTTCATTTGACCGTGGAACATCGCAATTTGAAAGAGATTTTCAGTGGTCTTGAAGATTTTGCTTTAGTCGTGAAAAGAAGTTTCACTGATGGTGTTATTCGTAGAATTTTAAATCACTTAAGTAAACACTTTCATTATCTGATTTTTTGTTCTGACCATGGAAGCACAATAGTGGAAGAACCTGTGTTTGTTCAGGGCAGACATTTTATGCCTTTTAACCCGAGATATAAGTATGGTGAGGATTTCAGAGTAGAAGATGATGACTTGGTGGCTTTGTTTGATAATCCACGTGAATTGAAACTTCCTATAAAACCACAGTTCAGAATATATTTTGCTGGTGCAGACAGATTCTTTGTTAGAAAACACGGGGATTACAGGGAGATAATAAAGCGTTTTAGGGGTAGTTTGCAACATGGAGGAATATCACTGGAAGAAATTTTTGTTCCTGTTGTTATTTTAAGGAGAAAATTGTAAGTGAAGTGGAGGTTTTTGAAATTAAGAACGAGGAGGAGTTGAAGCAACTTGCTAAATACATATTACTAAACTATCCAGATAGGAACATTTTTGCTCTTTATGGTCCATTGGGTGCAGGAAAAACAACTTTTATTAAATATTTAGCACGTGAATTTGGGACGGTTGATTCAGTCAGGAGCCCTACGTATACTCTGGCAAATATGTATAAAACCAAAAGTGGAAAAAAAATTTATCATCTTGACCTGTTTAGGATAAAGGATTCTGTTGAATGGCTGGATATTGGAATAGAAGACTATTTGGACGATTCTGAGGCTGTTATTTTTATTGAATGGGGAGAAAAAATCAGAGATTTATTACCTCAAAGCAGAACCTTACACATACATATTAACCCAGATCCCAAAACGCAAAAGAGAAAAATCGTAATTTTGCTACCTGATGAGTGAAGAGAAAAAAAAGATACAAGAGAGCAGTTCGGCACCAGAGACTGCTGAACTGATGGTTAGAATTAGGTCCCAACAGAGAAGTTTATCTATTGGAGTCCCTCATTTTAATATTCTTCAAGAAAAGAGAGTTCCTATAACGCCCGAGGGAGCGAGACAATTAATAGCGAGGGGACACAAAGTGGTTATTCAGACTGGAGCAGGCAAGCATGCCCGCTATTCTGATAATGATTATTCAGAAGTTGGATGTCAAATAGTCTATTCGCCAGAGGAAGTCTTCAAAGAAGCAAACATTATCATCCAATCTGCACCGCCTATCAAAGAAGAAGTTCAATGGTTGAAACCATCACACATTCTTATATCGCCCCTTCAGTTATATACATTTAAAAGAAAGATGCTTGAGGCTCTGATGCACAAAGTTATTACTGCCCTTGCCATGGAATATATTCAAGACCGACCGGGTTCATATCCTTT
>WFXT01000183.1 GCA_015490475.1 Bacteroidota bacterium | reverse complement strand
TTTACCTAACATTCCGTCAACAATTAATCCCACATATATTGGTCCGGAAGGTGTATATATCACATGGCTTAATGGAGGATACTTGTACTTAAGTAAAGCACAGAGTGTTGGTGCGGCACCTGATTATACTTTGCAATACACACTTCCGGGAGGTACGCCTATTGATATTGGAGACATTCAGGTTCGTGGCAATGAAGTTATAATTGTGGGGACAGTAGATCTGGGGGGAGGTTCCACGGGAGGCTTTTTCTTAAGGTTGGATACTGCCGGCAATGCTGATACCTTCATTGTGGTTTCTGCACCTTTTAATCCTAAGTTTAAAAAAGTGACTTTTCCAAAATCAGGGGGCTATGTAATAGGGGGAGAACTGGAAGATGGCTCTGGGGTGACCGACCTTCTTGTCGTGTGGATGGATAGTTTCTTGACTATTGTTGATATGCAAGCCATTGGTGGAACGCAGGGCGAAAACCTTATTGACATAGCGGTGGACAGTTTTGACAGGGTTGGTGTTCTGGGCTCAACGTATAGCTTTAATGCTTCTCAGTCTGATTATTACTTTGTGGCTTTTGATACTACCGGAAGGGTGTTGTGCACTAATGCTTTTGGTTCCCCCGGAGCAGAAGCCTTTTATGGTTCTGTTACTGCCTTTGCCGATGGGTGGTTGATAGGAGGGAATGTTGACCCGCAGAGCAATTTTACATATACTGGATTTTTAGCTACTATAGACAGTCAATGCACTATTAGGTGGCTTCAAGGTTTTAGAGGGTCCTCAATTGATGTAATAGAGATGACTGTAAAGGTTATTAATGCTGCTCAAACTGCGTTTGCCTTCGCCTTAGTAGGAGGACGCGTAAAACAAACATTGCAATACGGACCCATGATAATGTATGGGAGTTTGAGGGCTGTGGGACCCTCTCTCCTTGCTGACCTTTACCTTGACTTTGCGTGGGTTTGGCAATATCACGCCTATCAAAGCAGTTTGGTCGCTTTCTCAAAAGTATGGTTCAATAATGAGTTTATAGAAGCATTTAGTGATTTTGCGTTTGACCTTGGAGGAAACGGACAATACGAAATTCCGATAGCCAGAAGAGATACTGATGGCACTGTTTCCCTTTGTTCAAGTGATACGTCATATGGCACCAATTGTGATTCTGTAATTAAATTACCTCCTGATTCGCTGGGTTTAACAGAAAAGAAAGACAGTGGGACAAACATATCTCCTCCCTTTAGTCCAGCTGGTGGAGGAGTAACTGTTCAGCCTGCAGGGACAGACCCAGTTCCCATTGATAGGACGGCACCGCCGGGATATACGTGCGACCTGTGCCCAGAACCGTGCGATATTACAGTAGTTCTTGATTCTATCCATCACAATAAATGTGCAGGAGATAGTTCTGGAGCCATATTTATATCCGTCGTAGGGGGAACCCCTCCCATAACTTATTCATGGAATACGGGCAGCACTCAGGAGGACATATCTGGGCTTCCTGCAGGTAAATACGTAGTAGTGGTCTCTGATGCTAATAATTGTGTTGATGATGATTCTTTCTTTGTTAATGAACCGCCTCCTCTGGGAATTAATCTGGACACTCTGGTTCATGTGAGATGTCCTGGGGACTCAGCAAATGGATCAATAAAGGTTTCTGGCACAGGAGGAACTCCTCCGTATACCTATGCATGGGACCATCTTTCCAGTCCTCCGCCTCATCCTCAATATGTTTCAGGTCTATCTCCCGGACAATATAAAGTAACGGTCACTGATTCTAATGGCTGTACGGCAAAAGATTCCTTTATTATAGAACCTCCTGACCCTCCTTTTGTAGAAGTAAGCAACCTTGAAAATATAATGTGTAATGGGCAGGATTCTGGTAAAATAAGTGTTATTGCCTCAGGAGGTAGGGGACCCCTGTCTTATCAATGGTTTAATAGTAACGGAAATCTTGTTGGTACAGGAACTACTCTGAGCAATGTCCCTGCCGGAACATATACATTAATTGTTACGGATGTATATGAGTGTCAATATACTTATTCTTTCACCCTGACAGAGCCACCACCACTTACTGTGCAACTGGACTCCATTACTTATTCATGTGATAGGGTATCGGGAATGCCATCTGACTTAGGAGATATGACAGGAAATATTTATGTAACGGTTGAAGGAGGAACTCCTCCATATAGGTATAGCTGGAATGGTAGTAATACAGTATATGGTTCCAGGTCTGCTGAAGACCTGCTATACGCACGACATGGAACATATTATATAACAGTGACAGATGTGCTGGGCTGTCAGGCTCAAGGGGGACCATATACGGTGTCTCCACCCAGTTTGCCCCTTGTCCTGCTTGTGGATAGCGTAGTATATGATTGCTCTGGGCAGTATATGTCAATATACGTAAGCATTTTAGGTGGTAAACCGCCTTTTAGATTCCAATGGAGCAATGGGGCAAGGTCCCAAAATCTGCTTAATGTCCCAACTGGTAAATACTGGATTGAAGTCGTTGATTCAAATGGCTGCAAAGCAAGTAAAGTAATATTTCCTCCTGAGCGAAATGATTCATTGGCTATAACTGGCTTTGATATTAAGGAACCCAATTGTGGAATGGCAAATGGTTCCATTACAGTCCTTGTTTCGGGTGGTAAGCCACCATACACATATAGCTGGAATACGGGAGCTACGACACCTACTATAAATAATGTTAAAGCGGGAGTTTACACTGTTCATGTTGCTGATTCAAGGGGCTGTATGGTCTCGGAAGTTGTTACTCTGAGCGATTCTGGCTCTTTAATGGTAATGGGAGTAGAGCGACCGCCCAAATGTACAGGGGTTTGTGATGGATTCATTTACGTGTATGGTAGAGGGGGCAAACCACCATACTCATATCAGTGGACTCATGGACCTACACAGCAAAGATTAACTGGCGTATGTGCTGGAACATATACAGTTACAGTTACTGATTCACGGGAATGTGTGGCGACGGCACGATTTGACTTGATTCCACCAGACTCTATGTTTATTAGCGACGTAATCGTAAAGAACCCTACCTGTAATAACCTGGCAAATGGACATTTACTTGTTCAAGCCTATAACGGTACGTTGCCATATAGATATAGCTGGTCTAACGGAGTAAATGGTCAGGACAACTACGGAATAGGTCCGGGAGTATATACAGTTACTGTTACTGATGCTAATGGATGCACAACACAGAAGACTTATGTTTTAACTGCTAAAGATTCCGTGACAATAAGTCTGGATTCTTTAAGACACCCCACATGCTCTAATGACTCAACAGGAGCCATTTTTATTTCCGTCAATAGTACGGGCTCTAATGTTGTAGTAGAATGGTATGAGCAAGGCAACTGGAATCAGGTGATTGGCTATGGTACATCAATACAGAATCTAACCGCGGGAACTTATACAGTTATTGCCAGAGATCTGAATACCGGTTGTTATGCTGATGCCACGTTCACCCTTCAGAGCAATCCATCCCCTGTCATAGACAGTTTCTCTGTGTTTGATGCCAGTGCCTGTGGTGCTTCTGACGGAACAGTAACAGTTCATGTGTCAGGAGGAACTCCTCCTTATACATATAGATGGAATACCATCGGAGGAAATGCAGTTGGGAATGCACAAACTATAAATAATCTTGCCCCTGGAGTATATATGGTTGAAGTGGAAGATGCTAATGGTTGCATCACCGGAGGCTCCGTGTTTGTCAATAGTCAACAAAACAACATGTCTGTAATCCTTGATAGACTTGAAAATACAAAATGTTTTGGCTCTTCCGATGGCAAGATAGAAATAACTGTTCAGGGGGGCACACCACCCTATGCTTACCAATGGAGCGATGGTAGTAATCAGGAAGATAGACAAAATCTTGCCCCTGGAGTATATACTGTTCAGGTTACTGATGCCAATGGTTGCAAGGCAATGGGAGGTCCATGGAGGGTAGACCAACCAAGCAGATTGGTGATACTTGTTACCGATATTAAATATCCGACATGCAACGGCGATTCCGATGGATTTATTGAAATCACTGCAATAGGCGGAACACCGGGGTACCAATATCAATGGAGCACAGGGTCCGTGTTCCCCTTCATAGCGAATGTTCCGTCAGGCACCTATGTGGTTCAGGTAACCGATGCTAATGGCTGTAATGCAGTAAGAGGTATATTCCTTCCTGACAGAGCACCGATAGATATAACATTTCAATACCTTGATACTCCTACCTGTGCCACGGATACAGGTTTCGTGATTGCTCATGCCAGTGGCGGAACAGGTCCATATACTTATGTGTGGCATGACTACAGAGTGGGTCCCAGACGAAGAGTAGTGCCAGGTGCTTATACTGTGCGTGTTACAGATATTAATGGTTGTACGGGACAGAAAACTCTTGTTGTTACCGATAACTATTCCTTAACAATAGATAGTGTAAAGATTACTTCGCCCAGTGCTTGTGGGGCTTCTGACGGCACTGCTACTGTCTATGTCTCCGGTGGGCAGGGTAATTACACATACCAGTGGTCCAATGGAGATACTACACAGACTGCCGATTCTCTCTCCGCAGGGGTGTATATAATTACGGTCCGAGATAGCCTGTGTTCTGTCGCTGACACAATAATCGTTAACGACCCCGGCTCTCCTACTATTACCCTTGATTCACTTAAGCATATTACTTGTGCTAACAAGCCCAATGGATCGGTGTATATTTCCGTTTCAGGGGGCACACCACCATATTCATATCAGTGGAATAATGGATCCACCACGCAAGATATAGATAGTCTGAACCCAGGAATGTATGTAGTGCTGGTTACAGACGCTAATGGGTGCACAGCAGCCAGTTATTACGTGCTTAAACAACTTTATGACTCTCTGAAAGTCCAGAAATATGTTTACAACGTTGATTGTGCTGGTAATGCTACCGGTTCTGCCCTTGTCAGTGTCAGTGGGGGAGTTCTGGGATATAGCATTGTCTGGACAAGTGGCGATACAACATTTTACATTGATTCATTAACGGCAGGAGCGTATGGCTTCACGGTTACCGATTCCATAGGTTGTTCTCTGGAGGATAGTGTGGTCATAACAGAGCCAGCACCAATAGCTATAACTCTTGATTCAGTAATTAGTCCCGACTGTGCCGGACATCCGTCAGGAGCATTGCTTATTACTGTGTCAGGAGGCACGTCACCATACATTTACACATGGTCAAATGGCTCCACTTTTGAAGATTTACAAGGAGTTCCAGGCGGTGCATATACTTTGACAGTTCAAGACGGACACAATTGCACAGTCCAAAAAGCGTTTACCCTGCCCGAACCAGCCCCACTGGTGGTCGTTATAGACACCACGGGCATACCAACCCTTAAAGCTATTACCACAGGAGGCACCACGCCTTATTATTACCAATGGTCAACAGGAGATACTACGCAGAATATAACCATAAGCGCCGATGGAACGTATTGGGTGGCAGTTCTGGATATGCATGGCTGTGAAGCATACGATACAGTTAATGTTCAGCTAACAGGACTGGACATTCCTCACAATAACATCAAATGTAAGGTTATTCCCAAAGAATCATACCTTGAAATAGTTTGTTCGCAAACAATTAGTGAGCAGGTATATCTAACCGATGCTGGTGGTAGATTTATTGCATCTTGTGGATTTAATAATTCTAATGTATGCAGGATGCCATTGCCACAGCAGGGGATATATCTGGTCAATGTTGCTAATGAAATACATAAAGTGCTGATAATTGCAAAATGATAGTTAAATGAAACATAGCTTTTACGTGATGGTAGTGTTCGCATGGATACAAGGAAACTCCCTGATAGCTCAGTCATTAGCAGACATTATTCAACCTGTTAACTACAAACATGTTCCAGGTATTAATTTTCAACGGGTTGATGTATGGCAAACTCCCTCGGGGAACTATGTTGTAACACTTGGCTCTTATTCGGGTTTCAGTGGATATGAGCGGTCAATTCCATTTCTTAAATTTGACGCTTCTTTTCAGTTAACAGCAAGCTATCATTATTCTCACGCAGGAGTGGGTTATACATTAAAAAATTCTCGATGGGCAATGGCTCCCGGAAGTCCGTTTGCATATGTTGGTTATATAGTTTATAACTCTGTATATGCA
>WFXT01000182.1 GCA_015490475.1 Bacteroidota bacterium | reverse complement strand
GTGCCTTGAGCTGTCTTTAAGATTTGTAAATACCACTAACACAGCAGGAAGAACATCCCTGCTATCCCTATCTTTAACTTTCAATGAGACCGTGATTTCTCGTGAGTTCCACATCCTGTTAGGAGGCTGACTAAAGGCATTCACAAAGCACAATAGCAGAAGCAGAAATGCATTTTTCATGGCATCTTTTTTAACCTGATTGTAAAAATATGTTTTTTGTCTTAAAATTGGTAAACTAAGTTTGCACAATTAATAATATAATTAAGTTTATACATGCGATATATATAACACTTGATTTACGTTAAGTTTTCCTTTGATAATAAAATTAGCACCCTAGCACGTTGTTTTCAAAAACGGGTGACAATGGAAGACCTGGTGCTGTGGTTTAAGGAGGTTAGCATTGAGGATGTCAATTTAGTTGGAGGCAAAAACGCTTCCTTAGGAGAGTTAATAAGGGAATTGAAGGGACTTGGTGTAATGGTTCCAGACGGTTTTGCTGTCACTGCAAAAGCATACCGATATTATCTTGACTTCAATGGCTTAACAGAAAAGATAAACAACCTATTAAGTTCTATTGACATTCATGATCTAGACCATTTGACACATCGTGCAGAGCAAATTCAGGCATTAATTATCGGAGGGGAGTTTCCAGAAGACCTGAAAAAAAAGATAGTTGAAAACTACAGAAAATTATCAGAACAAGCAGGATTAGCGGAAGCCTATGTTGCTGTGCGTTCTTCTGCCACCGCAGAAGACTTACCGGGAGCATCCTTTGCAGGACAACAGGAAACATATCTTATGGTTAGAGGAGAGGAGGACCTTTTGCACTCTATCAAGAAGGCTTTTGCAAGTTTGTTTACCCCAAGAGCAATAACTTATAGGCATGAGCACGGTTTTCCACACGATAAAGTAGCAATTTCTGTAGGGGTTCAGTATATGGTCAGGAGCGACCTGGCATCCAGTGGTGTCATGTTTACTCTGGATACTGAGTCTGGTTTTAGGGATGTGGTGCTGATCAATTCTGGTTATGGCCTTGGCGAACACCTCGTGCAGGGACATGTAACCCCTGATGAATTTTATGTACACAAGCCTACATTAAAGAGAGGTTATAGGTCATTGATACTAAAAAAGTTAGGTGATAAGGCAACGAGACTTGTATATAAAGAAAAAGACCATACTTTATGGGTGGAAGAAGTTCCAGAAGATGAACGGAAAAAATATAGTCTCAACGATGATGAGGTATTGCGACTGGCTCATTGGGGTCTTCTGATAGAAGAGCATTATTCACGTAAATATGGTAAACCGACGCCAATGGACATAGAATGGGCTAAGGATGGTATAACTGGCGAATTGTACATTGTGCAAGCGAGACCAGAAACGGTACACAGTCAAAGAAAACAGGGGGTTATAAAAATATACCGAATCAAAGAGCATCCTACTCCCATATTGGAAGGTATTGCCGTTGGGGACTCAATAGCGGTTGGAAAAGTAAGGATTTTGCGAAGTCCTGAGGAGATGGGGGCATTTGAAGATGGTGAGATACTGGTTACATCAATTACTGACCCGGATTGGGTGCCCATAATGAAAAAAGCATCTGCTATCATAACTGATAAAGGGGGGCGAACCTCACATGCTGCTATTGTAGCACGAGAGTTAGGTATCCCTGCTGTAGTGGGAACAGGCCGTGCTACTCAAATCTTAAAAAATGGTCAGGTTGTTACTGTCTCCACTGCAGAAGGCGAAGTGGGAAGAATTTACGAAGGAGAAGTGGCTTTTGAAGTTGAAGAGCTGGACCTTAGTAAATTACCCAAACCTAAGACAGATATAATGTTGAATGTGGGAAATCCAGAAGAGGCGTTCAGAGCTGGGGTTCTGCCTTCGGCTGGTGTTGGGCTTGCCCGAATGGAATTCATTTTCGCCAGTTGGGTAAAGATTCATCCTTTGGCATTATTGAACTTTGATAATCTTCCAGAAGACATTAAGGAACAAGTTCGTGAACTGACTTGTGGATATGATGACAAACGGGAGTACTTCGTAGATAAACTATCGCAAGGAATAGCTACTATAGCTGCGGCATTCTGGCCAAGGCCAGTAATACTACGTTTTTCTGATTTCAAGTCAAACGAATATGCCCATCTTATTGGTGGAACTCTGTATGAGCCCAACGAGGAAAATCCAATGATAGGATGGCGAGGGGCAAGCAGATACTATTCCCCTGATTATAAAGACGCCTTTTTGCTTGAAGTTGCTGCCGTACGTAGAGTTAGGGAAAGAATGGGACTGACCAACTTGAAAGTAATGATTCCATTTTGCAGAACGCCAGAAGAGGCACAACGTGTTATTAAAGTCATGGAGGAAGGAGGCTTAACACGCGGCAACGGTCTTGAAATATATATGATGGCAGAGGTGCCCTCAAACGTGTTATTAATTGACGAATTTGCCAAATACTTTGATGGATTTTCTATTGGTTCCAATGATTTAACTCAATTTATGCTTGGTGTAGATAGAGATTCTGAACGCATTGCACATTTGTTTGATGAACGACATCCTGCTGTCAAGAAGGCTTGTGCTGAAATAATTGCGGGAGCGCACAGGAATGGTCGCAAAGTAGGAATTTGTGGACAGGCTCCATCTGACTATCCTGATTTTGCCGCATATCTGGTGGAACAGGGCATTGATTCCATCAGTGTTATTCCCGATGCGTTAGTAAAAACGATTAAGATAGTTTATGAGACGGAGCAGAGGATTGCCCAGAAGGATCTACAAATAACTAAATAGCGGTTTTCTATTAAGTTATCCTTTTAGGAACACTTGGATTATTTAGAGTGATAGCTTATTTATTTTTAAGAGTTTTTGCCATGAAGTTAATCCATTATATTTCCTAAAATTGCCAGCTTATTCTTGTCCAGGATCTTTATTTTCCGTTTGTTAACCTCTATATAGCCTTCTTTTTCTAAAGCTGACAAATTCCTAATTGCTGTTTCTACGACCGTTCCAGTTAAGCTTGCTAATTCTTCTCTGCTCAGTTCAAGGTTTATATAGCCCTTGTCATCTGTGCCATACACTTTTTGTAACATTAGGAGAATACGGGCGATTCGTTCTTTGACGGGAGAATATGCTATTGAAACCATTCGGCTTTCTGCTTCGCCCAGGTCTTTTGCTAAGCGTCTCAAAAATCTTAAAGCAGTCTTGTGATTGCTCTCAATTAATTTGTTTACAAGGCTGAGAGGAATATAGCATGTAACCATGTCAGTTAATGCTATTGCAGTGGCAGAATATGGTGAGTTGCCCAATATAGAGCGGTATCCCAACACGTCCCCTTCACTGGCAATGCGTACAATCATTTCATGGTCCGTATGTTCCCGCTTTACGACCTTCGCTTTTCCTTTATATATACAATACATTCCCCTTGGAGGGTGTCCTGCCTCAAAAATTACATCCCCCCTTTTAAAGAATCTTGGTTCCTTTTCCATTGAAAGTTGTTCCAGTTGTTCCCGTGTGAGGTCTTGAAACATGCTATATGGATACCACGGACACGTCTCGCACTCAAGCGGTGGCCATTCTTTCTTTTCTTTTTTCCTCATGCAAATAACCTGTTTTTTGAGTTATATAAAATCCCCTCACAAATATAAGTACAATAAATAAACTGTTATAAGCGTGGATTCTGCACGATTCTATTTCCTGCCCACTACCATTCGTTTTTCTTGCTCTGGCACAGGCGTTCCGAGCTGTTGCATCTCTCTTGCATATCCAATTCTCAAGTATTTTGGTTTGCCATAAGCTTCGGGATGCAAATAATATCCTCTGTCTTCGGGAGCCTTTTCTTTCTCAACAACTAAAGGATGCTTTCTCGCATAAGGGTCATTTCTGCGAGCATAAACAACCCAATTAACCTTAACGTTTGGTTTATCTGTTCTGATAACAAATTCATTGGAAGTTTCTTCCAGTGGTTTCCATACTACTGCCTGAGCAAATGTCCCTTCCACTGTTAAATGTATAGTTGGTTCAGTATTAGCAGCCCAGAAGTAATCAGGCATCCTTACTGTGGCATATCCATTGCTGTCTGTAACTACCGAACCCCTGAAAAGATTGAGATACTCAGGAGCTTCTACAGTAGCAAAAATTAGGTATTTGTTTTCAGGGTCCAAAGGATGGTCAATCATAAAGTTCTTGCTCGCAGCATAAAAACCTCCTAATACAGCTAAACTATCAGTTATTTTTACGCTACCTGTAAAGTATCCTGCCCACACTCCCACAGGAGCATTAGTCAAATCATAGCTGCGTCCCCAGACGCCAGCCCATCCACCAATGGCTATGATACCGGAGCCATTTCCAATACCAGAATTATAAGCTTCTGCAAGAACACCAGCACATCCACTGGTGCAAGTTGCACCTACATAACCCGCATATATGGTCCTTGATTCATTGACTTCACGGGCATTCGTTGCAAAGATTGTGTATTTGGACGAATCTGTTTGCGCTCTGATAGGATATGCATTAGGTCCATGGTATGAGGTAACCAATATAGCAGGTCCTGAAGCGTAGTTGTCTATTTCTACTATTGCAGCAGAATTGTTTGAGGGTAAAAATGGACCTGGTGAAGGAACGGCATTTTGCATTGCTCTTACGTATAAACCGCCATGATTGTTATCACTTGTTACATACAGATTCAAAAGATATTTATCATCATCAGTTATAGCCATTAAATCTGCAGAAGTGTTAATGGCATTGAAGCTACTATTTGTGTTTGCTCCTTCAATCCACACGCCATCCCCGTAAATATCAAGGATTCCTCGTGGCGGGTTGCTATTAATTCCCACCCAGCCATTTGTGTAGATGGAATCATTAATTGAAGTAGGTGGTATAGTGGTGCCTTGTTTATACCAATCTGCATCTGATGAAGCAGAGGAGACAGGAGCCCATGTTCCGTCACCACGGAGCACATCTGAAGAATTGCCAGTGAAGGGTAAAGCACCAACCAAGCCAGTGTTGTCAGCAACAAGAAGTGAGTTTTTGGGGATTGTTGTTGAAAGAGTTTGAATTCTCAAATCTCCTGAAATGTCTAGTTTGGCTTGCGGTGAGGAGGTTCCTATTCCTATTCTAAAATTGACGTTGTCTTCATAAATAATGGAGTTACATAAGTCTGTTCCCGTCCATTTTTGGATGTAATTAGCAGCCACTGTACCACAAGTGGAAACGCCACCACTTACAGTAACTGGAGCCCACGTTCCATCGCCACGTAACACATCATTAGAATTGCCTGTAAAGGGAAGGCTTCCAATCATTCCCGTGTTGTCCGCTATTACAAGGTTAGTAGGCAAAACAGTGGTTGGAAGGGTCCGCACTCGTAGATTACCGTTAATATCCACAGTAGCAGCAGGTGATGTAGTATTTACTCCTATTTGGGTGCCGTTGTCAAATATAATGGAATTACATAAAGCAACTCCTGTCCATTTCTGTAGCATATTTACCATCACAGATGAACAAACAGTATCACCTTTATCAGGAGGTGGTGGAGGCAACAGGTTGGGAAGAGAGTCCCATCTGGGTGGTTGCGAGGGTCCCTGACTAACCAGAACCTGCCCCGCTAAGCCGGGATTATTGCCCGGCATAAAAGCACTGTCTAAGCGCAAGTTACCTTGAACATGGAGTTTTTCTGTGGGAGAGGTAGTACCAATACCCACATTTTGAGCCCATGAGATATTAAATATTAGAGTAGGAATTAACAAAAACGCTATTTTCAAATGACCTGCTATTCTTCGCATAATCTACGGTATTTTACTCTAAGTACAAATTTAAAATCTTTTGCATTAACACAAAAATTTTTATCTACATGTGAAATAACCTTGATTGAGGTTTTTTGAGCCAGTCTTTAAGAGACATAGCTTTAGCATCTTTTTCTGACAGTATAGGGTTATCAAAGGGCCATTCAATT
Organism: Bacteroidota bacterium; assembly: GCA_015490475.1. Lineage (GTDB taxonomy): Bacteria > Bacteroidota > Bacteroidia > JAADEI01 > JAADEI01 > JAADEI01. The sequence continues at coordinate 3,776 of WFXT01000182.1, read as the reverse complement.
CCTATGTCAGGGTCATCCCATTTTATTGAACCTTCGCCCTTTGGATTATATATTCCCGTGCATTTGTAATGAATTTCAGTAAAATCAGTCAGGGCAGCAAAGCCTCTTGCAAAGGAAGCTGGTGCCCACAACATCAATTTGTTATCCTCGGAAGCATGTATTCCAACCCATTTGCCTAAGGTTGGAGAATCATACCTTAGGTCAATGGCAACAAGAAATGCTTCCCCTCTAATGACACGCATCAGCTTTCCCATAGGAGGGTCCCATTGAAAATGTAAGCCCCTTATAACACCCTTCCGTGAAAGAGATTGATTGTCCTGAACGAAAGGCTCTTCAATCCCTAATTCTTTAAACAAATCTGCCCTATATGCTTCCATGAAGTATCCCCTATGGTCTTCAAAGACAATTGGCTTGATCACCTTAACCACTCCGTCAAAAAAGGTTTCTACAACTTCAAATGGCATACTTTTTCTGCAAAGATAAGCCACTGAATACTACATCTTGAAGCCTATTATAGCAGAGATATAAAAGTTTACTGGAATTTGTCCACCCTGCAAGTTACTAACATCTTTGAACAACATAGACATACCACCTTCCCATCCCCAGACAAATCTTCTGCCAAGCATGCCACTGAACCTTCTGATGGCAATGAGACCACCCAGGGAACGTCCTGCCTTGATAATGCTTGCAGAGTTATTGCTATGAAACTGTGACCAGAGTAAACCATATCTAACATAGAAATGCCTTCCATTTAATACGAATCCTGTTTTAGATATTCCTCCTATTTCCAGTGCAGTTCCTGAGATATGATTGTAATATTCCCTTCCTTCAATAAATACGCTTACTCTGGAATGAGTTTTACTGAGTGCTAAATATACCAAATGACCTTTATATACAGGAGTTGCTATTAACAATGAGGTCTGGAATCCGGGAAAAACTTTATTAGAAAAGCCCTCACTATTCAAGGATGCAATTCTGGTTAGGTTGGCACCCCCATGAATTTCGGCAATTATAGGAATTGAAGAACTAAACGCTTGTTTATTACTACCAAACTCAGGAGTCATGGCTTTAATATCGCTGTTTTGTTGTTTGGAAAGTTGAAGTGTTGGCTTCAAAGGAGGAATTGAGCGTAGGGCAGAGGAGTCGTCAGGATGAGAAGCATAAGTGTTTACTGGATTATTTAAGCCTGATCCTAAGTTATTTCTCATAGAATTAAGCGATGTTTGAGAAGCATCAGCCAGAACAGTAGGCGAATTGTTTTGAATGTACGTATTCGGTGTTTTAGCATATTTTGATAAACTTTCTTCGGAATCCTGTAAAGCATTATTTGATAATGTGTTGTTTGCCTGAAGGTTCTCTACGTGTTGTGTTTTCCTATATTCATTAGCAATTATGTGGTCTGTATTATATGTTATCCAATTATACACATCGTGTTTATAGGTTACCAATAAGCCAGCGAGCAATCCTATAAGAAATCCTATCAACAAAACAGGCATAGGAGAATATCTAACTATAGGGCTTCCGTAGAAAATCCTTTGCTTTATGTAATTAGGAGGAGTTTGTTCATATGAAGCAACTTTTCTTCCAATATAATTCCATGAGTCGCGATTCTGGACAGCTTGATGAAGTTCCTGCCACGTAGGGTAAGGAGGTGTTATATGAGAATTTTCCAATTTTTTCCTTATCTCGTCCCAACCTTTGTAATTCTTACGCATGTTTAGTTACCTTTTTTTTAAAGTAAAATTGCTCTTCAATCCATTTTCGGAGTAGTGACTTTGCCCGTGACAGTTGTGATTTAGCCGTCCCTTCGCTAATGCCCAGCATTTCAGCAATTTCCTTATGAGAAAAGCCTTCAATCACATATAGGTTGAAAACAGTTCTATATCCATCAGGAAGTCTTTGGATTAATTGAATTATTTCCTTTTCTGATAATTGAGAAATAATATCTGGGTCAGGAGCAGGAACATTGAGCTCTGTTGACTCTTCTTCATCATCAAAGGCAGAAGCTGTTTGGTAAGATGAAAAACTATACACATTGTGTTTGTTGGCTCTTAATTTTTCAAGAATTACATTGATAAACACTCGTCGCATCCAACTTTCAAGAGAACCTTTGCCTTTCCATTGATGAATTGTTGAAAATACCTTAATAAACCCCTCATGAAGGAAATCTTCTGCCTCAGTATGTTCACGTGCATATCTCAAACACAAGGCAAACATTTTGGAAGCATATTTGTTATATAGTTCTTCTTGGGCGTCACGATTGCCACTGGCACAAGCCTTTGCCAATTCCTTATCATCTTTATATTTCCCTTTTCTGGAAGCCAAACTTTTTAGCAACTGCCACATCCAGCCATACCTTCTTTTATCTTAGATGGAATTTAAGGTCTAAAGGTTGCATTCTGAGTATAAATATACTGCAAGGGCGGTTATGTTCAAAACAGTGTTGTTGTTGCCCACCAATTTTAGTTTACATAATATAAATTATGCGACAAAAGTCTTGATAAAAAGAATCGCTACATAAATCACACATTTTGCTTGTATTATACCTTAATAACAGGGACTTGTCAATAAACTATAAAGGCACTTTTATGTCGGAAACAATATAACATCTCACACAATATTTGTCTTGATAACATGCTGTATAACAGCAATTTTCTTCTATTATCCTATTTACCGTAATTCTTAAGAACAAATGTCATATAGCATAAAATGTTTTTGGCAATAAAATCCAGTTGTTAAGGCAATTACAAACGTTAGATATTTTCTCATTGTGCTTTTGTCTTTTCTGGTTTTTACTACCTTTGTGAAACCTGTTGAAAAGAACTGCCCATGCCTGCATCATCTACATTTGTTGAAAATTTGTTTAACAACCTTGCCCCTGTTTATGAGAAGGTTTCTATTGCTATTTCAGGAGGTCTGATTCTGCATTGGTATTCTCTACTTTTCAGAACGCTTGATAGGATTTATCGGAAATTGTCTTATTCACAGGAAAAAATAATGCATTTAGATATTGCAACAGGTACGGGCTATATTCCCCTGTGGATATGGAAACATTGGAAAGATAAAGTTCATGTTACTGGTATTGACATAACCCCGGGAATGCTTGCTATTGCGAGAACAAGAATGCCCGATTGGGATTTCATTGTTGGCGATGCGTTGAATCTTCCATTTGACGATAATACCTTTGACGTGGCAACTGTTACTTTCGGCTTAAGAAATATGGAAAACCCTGCTAAGGCAATCAGGGAAGCCTTTAGAGTCATAAAACCAGAGGGTTATTTTCTAATTCTTGAAGTTGTGTCTTATCCATCACCACTGCTTCAAAGTGTCTTTGAGGCTTATGTGGGAACAATTTCGGCTATATCAGGTGGAATCCTTTCTGGCAACATTCTGCCATACATTTATTTTGCAGGTAGTGTCAACAAATTCTTTACAAAACAAGGATTAGAAAAGACCTGTCAAAGGGTGGGCTTCAGACAAGTAACAATTATACCTCTGGCATTTGGTGGAAGCGTTCTGGCAATATGCAGAAAGTAGGTTTATTAAAACTTTCTATACCAGTCACATTGGTAAGACAAATACTATGAAAATCAATAGGTTACCGGGTTCATAGCACATCATAAATCAAGACGTTGTTATAAACCTGATTATTACTTGGCTATGCAACAACACCCCTAACAACTTGCTGTTACATTTCGCTTTTTCTAATCACCAACAAAAACCTTCTGTATTACAGTAACTTGACTCCACATGTAAAACTTAATGGAAACTTTTGT
>WFXT01000181.1 GCA_015490475.1 Bacteroidota bacterium | reverse complement strand
GCAAGCATATCGGCGAAGAACACTTTTTGACAAAGGGTATTGATACTTGTGATAAAAGCATATTTGTCGTTTTCGTTGCTTTTTGCAGGCAAAAGAAAAATATGACAAATATTACTATGGGTCTGTTGGTGTCCCTATCCGTTAATTTAATTTGACTTATCTTAGCAGTATAAAATCCAAACGCCATGAATAAGACGGAACTCATCAATGAGGTGAGCAAGAGGACGGAGGTTCCTAAGGCTACTGTTAAGAAGGTGGTTGATGCCACCTTTAATGTGATTGCCGACGTCCTCAACTGGGACGGCAAGGTTCAACTCGTAGGGTTCGGTTCATTTTATGTGACCACCCGAAAGGCTCGTAAGGGGCGCAATCCGCGTACGGGCGAAGTGATTGAAATCCCGGCACGCAAGGTTGTTCGCTTTAGGGCTGGAAAACAATTGACCGACCTTGTGAATAAGTAAGATTTCGCTACGCTATATAAATATTAACAAAAACAATCGGAGTGAGGGGCACCTGCGGGTGCCCTTTTTTATTTTGAAGGGAACATAATTTTGTAGTTGAATTGTTTGAAAATAGGGTTCGTGCGGATGTGGCGGAACTGGCAGACGCGCAGGGTTTAGGTCCCTGTGCCCCGAAAGGGGCGTGCGGGTTCGACTCCCGCCATCCGCACAACAAATATGCTGTGTAAATGGAAAAACAAGAAGTTGTCCTTGATGACGGATACTCTTACGAGTTAAAATTTGTGATTTCGCCGGAAGATTACTTGGAGAAGGGAAATCAAGAATTAAAGAAGATTAAGAGAAGATTAAGGATTCCGGGTTTTAGGCCAGGACATGTCCCTATTCATGTCGCTAAGAAATTGGTGGGGGAGCAATTTCTCTATGATACTGTGTGGCAAATAGTTGAAGAAGAGTTAAAGAAATCTCTTGACGAAAAGAAAAATTCACTTGCCGGAGAACCTGTGATTAAAGAGGCTCGGATTGGCGAGATTAAATGGGAAAAGGGAGGACCAGCAGAGGTAGTATTTTTAATAGGGACAAAACCTAAGATAGAATTACCGGATTCTATTAGCGAGCCTGCATCTTTCCCTGATATTGAGGTTTCTGACCAGTATGTTGATGAGTATCTTGAGGAAGTTTCAATGAGGGAGGGAGAATATGTTGAAACCGATGACCCGAGTGAAGCTAGCCATTTTGATTTGAGGATATTGCTTGATAAGTTGGAGGTTCCTGTCTGGGTAGCTAGGGATGAAATGACAGAGGACTTCATTAAAAAGCTCGTAGAAAGTAAAGGAGAGCCTGTTGAAGCTACAATAGGGGAAGATATACTTATTGAAAAAGACAAATTTTGGGAGAGGGCTTATGATGTCGCAAAAGATATAGAAGATAGACAACTTATGAAGTTGATAGATGATAATAGGGATTTAGCAAATGTAAAGGTGGTATTGGAAGAAATGCAGGCATTTAAGCCATTGAAGATGGACCTTGAGGCTATAAAAGAGAAGGTATTAATCCCTAAGTATGCAGCAAAAGCCAAGGATGAAAAGGAGGCAAGAGAGCTGTTGAAAAAACAGTTCAAAGAAAATATGGTTCATATAGCCTATAGAAGGGCAATTACCGAACTTCTGGATAAATTGAGGAGAGAGATAGAAATACCAGTTCCAGAGGAATATTTGAAAGCATTGGCGGAAAGAAATTTGAAAAAGGAGAAAGAACAGGTTACTGAAGAAGAAATAAGTGTTGAAGCGGATAGATTAAAAGACAGGTTAATTACAGATTTGCTGATAAATGCTATTCTTGACAAATTCAATATTAAGGTTAGTGCAGATGATGTTATTGAAGCATTGGCTAAGTATCTTCATGATAGGTTGGCTGTGGGTGAATATGAGGAGTTAGATGACGAGAAAAAGAATGAATATAAGGAAATTGCAAAGACCTTTATAGAAAGGGGATTGGAAAGGGAAGACCTGTGGGTTGAACGGGTTCTTCTTGAAAAGATAGTCAACACTTTACTGGAGAAGGGGTGGCTTCAAAAGAAACCGGTCCCGATAGAAGAGTTTGTAAAATAAGGAAAAATGGCTGACGACAAAGCAGGCAAGGAATTTTTAAAGTTTGCAAGGTCATTCACTGGCATAACAAGTATCTATCTTGAACAGTATATTACGTCTTCTGTTAAAGCATTGACTCCGTATATCATTGAGGAGCGTCCATTGAACGTAGCAGTTATGGACGTTTTCTCTCGGTTGATGATGGATAGAATTATATTTTTGGGTGACCCTATAAATGACTTTGTTGCCAATGTTATTCAAGCCCAACTGTTGTTTTTGGAATCCACAGATCCGACACGAGATATATTCATGTATATCAATAGTCCCGGAGGCGTGGTATATGCAGGATTAGGAATTTATGATACTATGCAATACATAAAGCCTGATGTGGCAACAATTTGCACTGGTATGGCTGCCAGTATGGCTGCGATAATTCTTGCTGCTGGAGCAAAAGGAAAACGTTCTGCATTGCCACACACAAGAGTTATGATTCATCAGCCACTGGGAGGAGTACAGGGACAAGCGTCAGATATAGACATAGTTGCAAGAGAAATACTGCGTCTTAAGAAAGAACTATTTGAAATATTGTCGCAACATACAGGGCAACCTTATGAAAAGATTGAAAAAGACGCAGACAGAGATTATTGGATGAGGGCAGATGAAGCCAAGGAGTATGGCATCATTGACGAGGTTGTTACTCTGCGTAAGATACCGGATGATACAAAGGATAAAGAGTAATAGTTTGAGGAATTATGACTCAGGATAGTAAGGTAAGACAGCACAGGATTTGTAATTTTTGTGGGCAACCGCTTGAGGGTAGATTTGCTGTGAGGGGCATTAATGCTTTCATTTGTGAAACGTGCCTTGAAAAGGGTTATGAACTAATTAGCAGACAGAAGAAACAGCATCTACGTGGAAAGTTGAAATTAAAGACACCTAAGGAAATTAAGGAATATCTTGACCAATATGTTGTTGGACAGGAAAGAGCGAAAAAAACTCTTGCTGTTGCAGTGTATAATCACTACAAGCGTGTAATAAGAGCATTTGAAGAAGGCAATGAGGGTTCTTCGCTTGAGAAGGCAAATATCTTAATGGTTGGACCTACGGGGGTTGGAAAGACATTATTGGCACGGACAATAGCCAATTTATTGGATGTTCCTTTCTGTATTGTTGATGCTACTACGTTTACGGAGGCAGGGTATGTCGGAGAAGATGTTGAAAGTATTTTGACCAGATTATTACAGAGTGCTAATTATGATGTGGAATGGGCAGAAGTTGGAATCGTGTATATTGATGAAATAGATAAGATTGCACGCAAGCAAGGAGAAAATCCTTCTATTACGAGGGATGTTTCAGGAGAAGGAGTTCAGCAAGCACTATTAAAATTGCTTGAGGGTTCTGATGTTTTGGTTCCGCCACAGGGGGGCAGAAAGCATCCCGAACAGCCCATGATAAAAGTTAATACACAACACATATTGTTTTTTGGTGGGGGAGCCTTTGATGGTCTGGATAAGATAATAGAACGACGTCTAAAAAGTTCTTCTGTAGGATTCAAAACTACTGACGTGGCAGATATTGATGAAACAAATTTGCTTCAGTATGTAACGCCAATGGATTTGCGTCGTTATGGTTTTATTCCGGAATTAATTGGTAGGTTTCCTGTGATAACTGCTCTTGACCCGCTGGATGAAAGGATGATGAGATTAATCCTTACAGAACCCAAGAATGCTATAATAAAGCAGTATAGAGAATTATTTGCTATTGATGGCATTGAATTGACGTTTACAGACGATGCCATTGATGAGATTGTTCGTTGGGCAATTAAACTTAATCTTGGGGCAAGGGGGCTGAAGACGATCGTGGAGACCATTTTGCTGGATTATATGTATGAGTTGCCGGGTAGTGGAGTGGATGCTTTAAAGATAACACGGGAAGAGGTCAGAAAGAAGGTGGGAGAACGTTTTGGCTCACTTAAAAAAGTTGCGTAAGCAGAGAAAAAGTTATGTTAAGGGAATGGCATTGGCTTGATGGTAAATTTGTTAAGAGTGATGAGTTATTTGTCTCTGCGAGGTTGCTTGGTTTTTTGCGTGGCTGGGCAATCTTTGACTATTTCTTGTCCGGTGAAGAGGGGTTAAGTCCACTGACGGAACTTTATCTTGAAAGATTCTACTATTCTGCTTCTGTTCTTAAACTGGAAGTGCCCGTTGATAAGGAATCTTTAAAGGACATTTTAGGGGAATTGGTTAAGCGAAACGGGGGCAGACAAGCATTCAGACTGGTGCTTAGTGCAGGACATTCTTTAGATGGTTGGAATCCTGATGCTAAGTCAGTATTAATTGTTTTTTCGGAGATAATAAATGAAATTCCTGTTGAATGGCTTGATAGGGGCATTAGCCTTGAGACGTATGAATTTTTGCGACCCATACCAGAAGTGAAAACGACATTTTATGCGGTGGGAAAAATAGCACAGATGCAAACGTCTTCCAACGATGTTCTTTTTACGTGGCAGGACAAGGTTCTTGAAACGCCACGAAGCAACATATTTTTCATTAAGGATGGTGCCATTGTTACGCCCATAGGTAATATTTTAAGGGGCATTACAAGAAAAGTTGTTATTGATATTGCCCACAATAAGGGAATTACTGTGTATGAGAGGGATGTGCCAGTGTCGTTGATAAGAGAAATGGATGGTGCTTTCATTACTGGAACAACTAAACCAATAGTGCCAGTAGCCAGAATAAATGATGTTGTATTTGATGTAAATAAGATAAAGGATTTGCTTGAATCCTTGAGAGAGGAATTATTGAGTGTTACTGGGATAAACCTTGAAGAAATTATTACAGCATCATAATCAGGTAATGCAATGAATGACAAACAGTTTATACTTTTGCTTAAAGTAAAGTTCACAAATTTGGGTAGAAATGGCTAATGGGAAGGTTATAGAGGTGAAGGTTCCATCAGTCGGGGAATCTGTTCAGGAAATTCTTATAAGTCAATGGCTTGTTAAGGACGGAGATATAGTTAATGAGGATGAGCCTGTTGCGGAATTGGAGACTGACAAGGCTACTGTTGAAGTGCCATCACCGGCAACCGGCAAAATTAAAATTATCAAGCAAGAGGGGGAAGTAGTTAATCCGGGTGATGTTATAGCGACTGTGGAAGTGGTGGATGAACAGGCAGTCTCAGAGCCCAAAGGAATAACACCAGAGCAAAAGGAAGAAGTTATCCAGAAGGAAGCAGAGCCAGAAGAGGATCGTTCCGCCAAAAAAGTGGAAAAACAAGAGGTTCAATCAACAGAGACAAGAATTAAGGAAGAACCCAAGGCTACGCCAGTAGCCTTGCGATTAATGAAAGAATATGGTATTGAGCCAGAACAGTTGGAGGGGACAGGATCAGGAGGTAAAATAACCAAGCAGGATGTAATTAACTATATTAAACAGAGATTAAAAGAAGAAAAGACTGGTGGGAGACCTGTTATGCAAAAAGCACAAGAATTCAAGTCTTTGCCTAAAGGAGAGAGGACTACTACCAGAAAACGATTGACGCCGTTGAGAAAAGCACTTATCAAACGATTAATGAATGCCCGTCATAATACTGCTATGTTGACAACCTTTAATGAAGTTGATATGTCTGCCATTATGGAGATTCGCAAAAAGTATAAAGAAGCATTTAAAGAGAAGCATGGAGTCAAGTTGGGCATAATGTCTTTCTTTACACGGGCATGTGCTATTGCTCTGATGGAATTTCCGCAGGTTAATGCACAGATAGACGGTGATGAAGTGGTTTATTTCAACTATGCTGATATTGGTATTGCCGTTGCGACACCCAGAGGATTAGTGGTTCCTGTTGTCAGAAATGCTGAGTCCAAAACATTACCCGAATTAGAGCGAGAAATAGACGAACTGGCACGAAAAGGCAGGGAAGCCAAGTTAAAACCAGAAGACCTTGAAGGAGGAACATTTACTATTACTAATGGAGGAGTTTTTGGTTCTTTAATGTCAACGCCGTTGCTTAATTATCCGCAAACTGCTATTTTGGGAATGCATGCCATAAAGCAAAGACCTGTGGCAGTAAATGGCAAAATAGAAATAAGACCAATGATGTATTTAGCCCTTTCTTATGACCATAGGTTAATAGATGGTGCAGATGCTGTTAGTTTTCTTGTTCGTGTAATTGAGTTATTGCAGAACCCTATTATGTTAATTGATGGCACAGACCCAATAGAAAGCAAGTTGTTGATGCTATAATTCAGGGCGATAGAGAATTGTTTCTTGTAATAAAGCGTTTCCTTAAGTGTGGGGCGATTAGTCTTTGTTGGACTACTGTTATTATCGTACGTAAGTCTTTCGCAAGTTCGTGTGTATCGCATTTTTGATGGTGATATATTGCGTTGGTGGGTCTGGCTAATATCCGTTGATTCTTCCCAAACCTATATTGTGAAATGTGGCGTATTAGATACGGTAAATGTAAAGGGAGGTACTGTTAAAACTTGGCTATCAGAACGCTGTCCTGTGGATAGCCCTTTATGGATTTCAACACAGGATCAAACATGGTTTGTTGGATCACATAAACAGGAACCGCTGTCTGACATAATACCTTTGAAAGACGAATTTGAACCTGCTTTAGGCAACCCAGAACGATTGTACGTAGAGGTGAGAACAGATGGTGATTCAGCAAAGTTGATAATCATTAAAAATGGTAGAGATTCTGTCGTTCAATGGGTAAAAGAATCACTGTCTTTAGGGGTGCGAGTGGATACCAGTCTGATTAGTCTGGAAGTTGTCCTGATTGCTGGTGCTAATGTTATCAAAAGGCAATGGTATGCTAATCTTGAAAATTTCTTTGACACTGTTAATTCTGAGATGTTATTTCACTATGCTAAGGCAATGCTTGTCTTATATGAAAATGAACAGTTGAGCAAGTATATTAAAGACGGTGATACAGAGTCTGTAAGAAGCATTATGAAAGATATATGGCGAGGAAAGATGGATGTGTTTTGGGAATTTAAAAAGAGAGTGGATTATGCACTGGAGCATTTTTCAACGAGGACGGAGGCTGGATATGAAACAGACAGGGGGCGAGTGCTTATTCAATATGGCTTTCCAGACCAGAGATTTGTCAAGAATATGGAGCCGGGAGTTTTGCCTTATGAAATATGGATATACAGGCAATTAAAGGGATTTTTCAATGTGCGTTTCGTTTTCTATAATCCATATATTGCTTCCAATTATTATGAGTTAATACATTCCACACTGCCGGGAGAAATTTTTAACCCTTACTGGGAGAGATATGTAATGGAAGGGGAAAAAGACCCGCAATACTGGAATCCTGACAGGACAAAGGGCAGGTCTTATTTTGGAAAGCAGGTCAGAGACTATTATGAATTCTATGCTCCCAGTGATTAAGATTTTTTAAATATCAGATGGTCAAGGCTTAGTTTTCCTGCACCGTGTGAGAAAAGGACAAATAGCATCAGGAAGTAATAAAGTGGAATTTCAAAGCCGTTTTGACAGGCAGGAAAGCCGTGTTGCCAGTGGACTGTGAAGATGGCAACGAGCATAACAAACATAAGGGGAATGGAAATTATTCTTGTTAGAAAGCCAAGTGTTAAGAGTATGACACCCAAAAATTCTGTTATGCCTGCCAGATAGGCACTCAGGAGGGGGAAGGGGTACCCTAATTGACTGAACCATTGAGCCACAGAATCAATGTTTTTGAGTTTGGATAGAGCCGGCTCGTAAAAACCGTAAGCAAGGATAAGTCTCAAGCCAAGAAGTGACAAACTCTTGAAGTTTTCACCAATGTTCTGGATAGCAATAACAAACTTCTTCATGGGATGTGTTTTTGTAGGATTAGCACTTTCTTAGTGAAAAGAACGTATATTTTTATGGAGTTGTTTTAAATTGGAATTACATGTATTTTTGTGAATAAGGGGGGAAATAAAAAACAGAAAGTGTAATGAGGAAATTTTCCATAGCGATTAACAGGGTTAAGTTAATTGTTTTTTTGTTTGTCCAGATACTGTGGTTTGTTAAAATCCATGGTCAGACACCTGTTTTTAATGAGAAGAATCGTAATGAACTGTTAGCCCGGTTCAATGCATTGAAACCATATTTTCTTGAGGCTTATCGTCAGTATCCTAATTTGCCAGTAGGCATTCTGGAAGCAGTATCTTTTGAAATGAGCAGATGGAGGCATATTATTCCTGAAAATGAGGAACCATCGTGCGTGGGTCTGCCACCGTCATACGGTTTATTTGGGTTAACAGATGACCCTTCTGGATATTTTAAAAATAATCTGCAATATGTTTCTGATTTGACTGGGATTCCTGTGGAGGACTTAAAATACAAGCCTGAAGCACAGATAAGGGCATACGCTCAGATACTATCTAAAGAACTTCAAAATACTAATGGAAGAATTGAGCCCTTAATAGTGGTCAATAAAACCATTAGAAAATTGTCTGAGTTACCAGAGCCCACGACACCATTGGAGCAATATGCACAGGATGTTTTTGCTTATCACGTATTTAGATTACTGGAGGACCCTTTCTTCATGACTTCCCTTGGCTACACACCATATCGTGTTCCGTGGAAAGTGCTTTTTGATTCGGTAAATCTGGAAATTTTACGACGAGGAAGGGTTAATGTGAATCCTTCTGAGGGGACGGTTAGCACGCCATCAGGATTATCATATAGATTACTTGCTGGACCTTCGTGTACCAACGTTCCACAATATCCACCTGCTATATGGGACCCTGCAGACCCTTCTAATTATAGTTCGCGAACGACTAATCCAACGCACATTGCCATTCATACTATTCAGGGCAGATATGCCAGTGCTATTAATTGGTTCAAAAACCCTAGTGCTAATGTTTCTGCACATTATGTTATTAGTTCGTGGGGCGAAGTAACTCAAATGGTATGCGAAGAGGACAAGGCTTGGCATGTGGGAACCGAGAACAATTACACTATAGGTTATGAACACGAAGGATGGGTGTCTGACCCAGTTTGGTACACCGATACTATGTATGGAACGTCTGCTTATTTGACGCGTGATGTTTGTCAGGATTGGAACATTCCACGAATAAGAGTTGCATGGTTTCCATGGGCTGCTACGACTGAGTATGCCAGTGCCTCAAGACCGGGAGCCTGTGTCAGAATAAAAGGGCATCAACACTATCCAAATCAAACACATACTGACCCTGGTGCTAACTGGGATTGGGAATTTTATTTCAGAAAAATTAATGGATTGCCTTCCAATATTATTGTTTATACGTCATCAACAGGGACTTTTTATGATTCGGGAGGACCAACCGGTAATTATGGTGATGATGAATTTCTGGGATGGGTTATTGACCCGCCTGGTGATGACCCTGTCGTGCTTACGTTCTCGCAATTTGACCTTGAGGTTGACGCTGGAGGCTATCCCTGGGATTATATGTATATCTGGGATGGAACGGGACCAGACGGCAGGTTCATAGGCTACTTTTATGGCACTAACAGTCCCGGAACAGTAATTGGGTATTCTGGAGCGTTGTATATAGAATTTCGTTCTGACTGTGCTACAAACAGACCGGGATGGGCTGCTTCATGGTCAACTATGACACCATCTTGCCCTGCGCCTAAAAATCTTACTTTATTGCAAATACAACCTCTTGCTGCTCTGGTCTCATGGAATGCTGTTCCTGGTGCCGTTTCATACACTGTCAGATATAAGCGTAGTTATTACACGTCATGGACATATTTGACGACAACAGATACTATTGTATGGATAACTGGACTTGCTGCCAGCGCCCACTATGATGTGCAGGTAAATGCTCACTGTTCATCTACTGATAGTAGTGGTTGGGTTGGTAAAAACTTTTCAACATTTCCCGCATCTGGCTCATGGACAGTGTCGTCCTGTTCAGGAATTTTCGCTGATGCAGGAGGTCCAGTAGATAATTACCTCAATAATGAGAACTGGACATATACTATTCAATCACCCAATGGAAATCCAATCACTGTGAGTTTTTCCCAGTTTAGCACTGAACAGAATTATGATTTCCTTTATATCTATGATGGACCATCAACTGCTTCACCACTTATTGGTACATATCATGGCACTACATCACCGGGAACTATAACTTCTTCTGGAAGTTCAATAACTTTCAGATTTACTTCTGACGGAGCCACGAGGGATGCTGGCTGGCTTGCAACTTGGTCCGTCTCTGGCTGTTCAACGACCCCACCACCGCCTCCGCCACCCCCATCAAATCCACCTCGTCCAACAACTATGGTTCAGTCCCCTGCTTCTGGGTGGATAACCAGTGACTTTGTGGCATATTTTAATGATTCAGGACCCTATAAAGAAAGATTTTATTTAGTTACTGATTCTTCAACTGCTTGGGGAGCCAATACATCCCGTGGATTCCTATATGATGACTTTACTACAAACTCAGGGGCATGGACAGTTTATTCTGGCAACTGGCAATTTACTTCTAATGGAACCCTTGTTCAGACAGACGAAGGCAATTCTAATACTAATATTTACATACCTGTTGACCAAAACTTATCACCAATAATTCTCTACAGATGGAGGGCAAAGATTTCTGGGTCAGGAACTAACAAG
>WFXT01000180.1 GCA_015490475.1 Bacteroidota bacterium | reverse complement strand
TGTTCGGGTCTGTCTGAAACAAAATATAAGACCTCAATTTTCTTGGACCCTTTTTGGAAAATTCCTACTGCTGGTTGGGTAGTGGTGTAAATCGGGTGGTTTACTGGCTCTGGAAGGCGAACAGGAGATTGCCACATACTATCCTTAAATTCAGACATATATATGTCGCATTTATAATAACCCGTATCTGTTGATGTGCACTTTGTAAAGTAAAATCGTGTTTTGTCAGGATTGAAAACTCCATTTGCTGTGTGTTCTGAACCTGAGTTCCATGGACCATCCCATTCACCGTCAAAAAACCACTCTCCGTCTTTTTTGTGTGCTTTGTAAAACCTGATTCGGTAGTACTGTTCTACTTTTTTGGTTTGTCCCTTTTTGGTAACAATAAGAGAATCAGCACGCATTGATGCAAACACTAATTCAGTATCAGATAGGGGCAAGGGAGACATTTCAGTATAGGCACTATTGACGGCAGAGTCAATGTGTAAAATGTCAACCTTTAAGGGTTTCTTTTGGGCTTCCAAAGCAAAAGCAATTGTCTTGAAGTCAGATTCAATTTGTTTCTTTAGCAGGTTGTATTTCTTGTAGTTTTTGGTTTTCAGGAAGTTAAGATGCTTGGTTTTGAATTCATTAAGGGCTCTTTTGGCTTGCATGTATTTGCCCTGATAAATGAGCATGAGGGCATAGTAATAAGAAGCGTCGGGATATTCTTCGGGTGCAGTTTCTTTGACGTACTTAAACCATTTGGCGGCTTTTTCGTAATCTCTGGATTTATACAATGCAAGTCCTAACTTATAAGCCACGTCTATCCTTGTTGGGTCTCTACTAATGGCTTTTTCATACAATTCAGAAGCCAGATAGTAGTCTCCCCTCCTGTAATAAAGGTCTCCATATTTTGCAAATTGCTTGGGTGGAATTTTCTTTATTAATTCCTCGTCTATGTTGAGCACTGATGTTTGCTGAGCAAAGACACAATAGCCAGCAGTTAGCAGAACAATGAAAAATTTCTTTAGCATCTTTATTTGTTTGGTTGCTATCTCATGCAAAGATAATGTCATATTTATTAATTTTCTAGATTCTTGGGCATGGAACCGTCTGTATTAGAACTGATAATCTGTAACATTGAATAGTATATCTGGCGACAAATTCAATTCCTCCCCAACCCCTTGACGCAACAGATATGTTACTCAAAGGACCGATGTTAAAATCAGAAGCAACACCAAAGGAAAAAGGACCAATGCCCACTCCTACACTTGCAGAGATGGCATCGTCATATCGGTAGTATATGCTTCCGCTCAGGAAGTTCTCATCACTTAGTTCATATTCCACGGTTACTGCTGGTAAAATATCCATTACTTTCGCTTGGTACATGAAAACTAATGTAGGTATTAGCCTCCAGTAATCACTCATGATTATGGAAACACCACCATGGAATACATAACGAGAGGGATATCTGTATGGCTTGGTCGTTGTTAGAGAAAATTGCTCTTTGGGTTGGGTAATGTGGAAATAAGCCAACCCAGCAAAGTAAGAAACATCATTGTTTATGCTTCCATAAGAAAGCACTCCTATGTTAAAGTCAAGGTAGCCTATTGATTGCTTTATTACCTCCCCTGTTGGTATTGCAGGGTTAAAGCCAATATTTTCAACATATTGATTAGGAAAGTAAAGTACGCCATTGCCTATTTGTTTGTTGACGTAGCCTATCTGAAACCCTACGGCTAATGAGTGGTCCCCGAGCGATTTGTGATAAGAACCACTTGCCACTGCCATGTTAATAACAAAGGGGGCATCTCCGGAACGGTCATTAGCAAGGAAGATACCTGCTCCAACAGCATCTCCCTTAGGTAGTTTATCTTCCAAAAGTCTGGAATCGGCATAAATGCCAAGTGTCTTATAAGCTTCCATAACAGTGCTCCATTGTAGTCTGCCGAAAGCACCAAATCTGTAACAGCCATTGAAAAAGCCTGTCATTGCTGGATTGAGGAGCAGGGGAACACCATACATCTGAGTCATGTGTATATCTTGTGCAAATGTTGTTATAACCATGCTTCCTGCCACAAAAGCTGTCACCAGTTTTCTCATATTCTCTGTAGTTTTTATCTAATTAGGGTTATGCTTCCTTTAAGAAGGAAAGTTTCACCATTTTGCATTCTGCCTTGAGCGATATAAGCGTAGGTTCCAGGGGGTTGTGGCTTACCCTGATACGTGCCATCCCAGCCCACTGATGGGTCGTTTGTTTCAAATACTACCTGTCCCCACCTGTCAATTATCTTGAAGTTTAACT
>WFXT01000179.1 GCA_015490475.1 Bacteroidota bacterium | reverse complement strand
GTAGAAGGGTACGAATCCTTAGATAGGGCGTTGAAAGATTTTAGAAGGCTGGTTGAACAGGCACGTATAGTAGAAGAATATAAAAGACATCTTGTTTATCTAAAGCCTTCGGTGGTTAGAAGACAACAACTTCTTCGGGCTATATATCGTGAAAAGATGAGGAGAATGATGGAGGAATAAAGCAGTCTTATGCAGTATAGCCATGCTTAAGGAAATCACCGCCTTTGAAACATATTTAAAATCAATAAGGCGGTATTCTATTAAAACAGTTGAAGCTTATTGCCGAGATGTAAAACAATTTATCTCGTGGATAGAACAATATGGAATAAAGTCATGGAGTGAAGTTCAACCTTCAATGATTCAAATGTGGCTTGGATCGCTTGTTAAACAGGGCTTATCTGCGCGTTCTGTCCGTCGCAAGAAAGCCACACTATCGTCTTTTTTTAAGTTCCTTGTTTCGCAAGGAATTATTTCAAGCAATGTAGCTGCTTCTGTGGAATTACCAAAAGTGTCTCAGCGCCTGCCTGATTACATATCAGAGTCAGAATTGGAACGAATTATTGAAGACCTAAAGCCAACTATTGAGGATTCTTGGGACAAATGGAGAGATTGGCTCATTTTTGTTTTGCCTGTTGCTTTAGGACTTCGTTTATCGGAGCTGTGCAATTTGAATGATAGAGATGTGGATTTTGGCCGTGAAGTGGCTATTATAACAGGAAAGGGTAATAAAACCAGGGAAGTACCAGTAGCCCCTCAATTGCTCAAGCAAATTGGCTATTACATAGCTCTTAGAAATAAAAAGTTTGCAATATCGGGAGGCACTTTGCTTTTGACAGATAAAGGGAAGCCCATTTATCCTCGGTGGGTCCAAAGAAAACTTAAAGCCCTTCTGGCACCATATCAGATAGGTAACCCTCATCCTCATATGCTCAGACACACATTTGCAACGTTGCTTTTAAATAAAGGAGTTCAGTTGATTGCAATCAAAGAACTTCTTGGACATTCTTCTCTCGCTGCAACACAGGTTTACACACATGCTTCCATTGAGCAAATTAAGCAAATCTATAAGCAAACCCATCCACTGGTTAATAATCCTAAAATCCGTAAGCCATGAAATACGTTCTTCACAAGGTGCATGCCGACATAAGCGATGGTCTTGAGTCTATTATTGATAAGAAACTGCAAAAATTAGATAGGTTTAGAAACTACATCACTGCCCTTGATATTTATGTTAAAACCCTTAATGCTCACAATAATGACTTTACCAGAGAGATTGAAATAAAAGCGTTGGTACCTGGGTCCGTCCTCATGGCTCAAGGTAGGGCAGCAACTTTTGAAGAGGCAATAGATAAAGCGCTGACATCTCTCAAAAAGCAGCTGGTTAAATATAAGGACACCAGATAACCGTGTGGTCTCTATGGTATGACTTTAAGCAAGGAGTTTTAGGGTCAAAGTCGTGGATTCCTAAGTTGGTAGCATTAAATATACTTATATATTTACTTTTCATTATTGCTGAAATTACCGCTAAGGCTACAGGAAGTTATAACCTATATAATTATCTTTATTCTATTCTGGCTATGCCAGCAAATCCGTCCGAATTTATTTTTAAACCCTGGACTATAATCACATATTCATTTGTGCATGTGAATTTGTGGCATCTTATTTTCAATATGCTTGCTCTTTATTGGTTTGGAAAGATATTTGAGCTCTTTTTAATGTATCGTTATACATTGAGATTGTATGTCATTGGTGCTGTGTCGGGTGGTTTAATTTTTCTGGTTGCCTACAACCTGTTGCCAGCTCTAAGCACTCATGCCACACTAATAGGTGCTTCTGCCTCTGTTATGGCTTTTCTACTTGCTGATACTACTATTTCGCCACGTTATCCACTTCATCTTTTGTTTCTGGGACGTGTTGAATTGCGCTTCGTTGCCCTTGCTTTTATTATTCTTGACATTCTTTTTCTGGGCTTTTCTAATACTGGAGGGCATCTTGCTCATTTAGGAGGAGCCTTTGCTGGATTCATGTTTGTCAAGTGGCTTAAAAGACCGACACATAAGTCCTATGTTCCTATACGTTTCAAGAGGAAGAAGAAACCTAAAAAAGCACCTGTGGATGAGGAAATTGACAGAATCCTTGATAAAATAAGGCAGGAAGGGATAGGCAGTCTAACTGATAAGGAGAGAAGACTACTTGATGAATATAGTAAACGGATAGCAAGAGGCAACGAAAACTAATCTTGTTTTTCAAAAGATTTCCATGGGTATAATTTCTGATAAGTAGTTTCTGCGTCAGGACGAGGGTATCCAACGAAGTGATTCAGCCATTTCCAGCCCATTTCGTCCTTGTTGCCCCCATAAATAGGGTCTGAGAGCAAAGCCTCAATAATAAGAGTGATTATTCTGGAAATCCATCGCTCATACTTACCGCCCCTTTCCAATGCTTCATCAATAACTTTGGCACGTTCTCGTAAGGATAAATTCACCATGTTCTTTTTGTACATTTCTTTCGCTAAGGCATCAACAAGTTCAATCCCCTCAATGATAAAAACTTTAATCTCGCCATCATAAAAAGGGTCATTCAAAACATTTTTGATGTATTGAAGCGCATTAATGTCTTTATGAGAAGGACCATAGTCATCTTCCGGAAATAGAACATCAAGGATGGCTATTAAGATGCGTTCCTCTTCCTCGGTTAAATTGCTAACATGTTTGGTCGTTGAACTGTATTTACATCCCGGAATAGGAATAAGCAGAGCCCCAAGACTAAAGGAACTTAGAAGAATGAATTCCCTTCGTGAGATTAAACCATTGTGATTCCGCCTCTTTTGGGACACAGTTCCCTTTTAGTAGTCTATTTTTCTTTTGTTCTAAGCAATTTTCCGTCTTTGTAAAACTCTATTTTCTTGACTTTTCCGTTCTCATCGTAATAATACCACTTACCAACTTTTTGCCCTTGTTTATATGAGCCCTTAACTTTTACTTTGCCATCTTCATAATATTCTGTCCATGTTCCGTCCAGTTGACCATTAACATAAGTCCCCTCAGACATTTTTCGTCCATTGTCATAGAAGGCAACTACTTTACCATTAAGAATGCCATTTTCATATTTTTGCATAACAGCAATATTGCCATTTTTGTAGAACCAGAAGGAATATCCGTGTTTTTTCCCATTTACGTAGTAAGACAATTCTTGAATGTTGCCATCTGGGTAGAATTTCCTGTACGGTCCGTTTAATTGACCGTTTTTGTAGAATGCTTCTGTTACTGGACGTCCCACGTTGCCATATTCAATGAACAGACCATCAAGTTGCCCGTCCTTATATTCCATCTGCATCTTCACCCTGCCTGTTGTCTGGTCAAAAATTATCCTTATACCATGATATTTTCCGTCTTTATACTGTGCTATTTCGTGAGGAGTTCCAAGTGTACTGAATTTATACCATGTGCCCTGCTTTCTCCCATTTTGATATTGTCCCAGTTCTTTTAATGTCTTGTTATCATATAGAGAATACCATGTTCCATTTTGTTGGACGGAATCCGTCAAGCCATATTGTGCAAAATATTTGGTAGTAAGTGTGTCAATTGGTTTAATGAGTGGAAATTCCGGAATGGGTTCCTGTGCAAATATGCACGTTGACATTAAGCCGGCAAATAGGAGACTTATTTTCCTTTCCATTGTGGCTTCCTTTTTTCAAGAAACGCCTGCATACCTTCTTTCTGGTCTTCACTGGCAAATAACAGGAAGAAGTTCTTTCTCTCAAAGTAAATGCCTTCCATAATGAAACTTTGGTATGCATAGTTAATAGCCTCTTTTGCTAATTGAACAGCCACGGGAGGCATGTTTGCTATTTGTTCGGCTAATTTTAAGGCTTCTTCAAGATAAATTTCAGCAGGAACAATCTTACTGACCAATCCCCATTCATAGGCTTCTTTTGCTGAAAACATACGTCCCGTCAAGATTATTTCCATTGCCCTGCTTTTGCCAATTATTCTGGGTAGCCACTGTGTACCACCAGCACCGGGAATGACACCAATTTTAATTTCTGGTTGCCCAAATTGGGCAGTGTCGCTTGCCACAATTATATCGCACATCATAGCCAGTTCTGCACCGCCCCCCAGAGCATAACCAGACACAGCGGCAATAAGTGGTTTTCTTATCCGCCTAATGGCGTCCCATGTTCTAAACTGATCTTCCAGATACATATCTATTGCACCTTTGGGAGCCATTTCTTTGATGTCAGCCCCCGCTGCAAAGGCTCGTTCGTTCCCTGTGATAACAATTACTTTAATATTCTTGTCATCATCAAGCTCTTCCAGAGCATCTCTTAACTCTCCCATTAATTGACGGTTAAGAGCGTTGAGTACCTTAGGTCTATTGAGCTTCACTATTGCTATTCCGTTGTCTTGCTTCTCAACAATAATTGTTTCGTACGACATAGGTTCTAAATTTTGTAGTGAAGTTAAAAAGTTTTAAGGAACATAAAATGTGTTTGGAGTTGTTATTTTTGTAATGAGTGGTTGCCGGGATGGCGGAACTGGCAGACGCGGGAGACTCAAAATCTCCTGCCCTTCACGGGCGTGCGGGTTCGACTCCCGCTCCCGGCACAATAAGGGCATGTAAGGTTACTCAGTTAATTAGAGTCTCTAATGATTTTATAGCAATCCCTGTTTAGCCATAAAATCCCTAATTTGCCAGAACATAGGATTGTCTGGATATTGCTTTAGTGCCTTTTCTAACTCTTGCTTAGCCAGATATATATTGCCCATGTTTAATAGTACCACAATTTTGATGTATTTGACATTAGGACTGTGTGGTTGGAGTTGCTCGGCTCGTTGCAATTCCTGCAATGCTTTCTTAAACTTACCGCCACGCAAATATAATTCCGCTTTTGTTAGATAAGGAGAAGAATACTGAGGATACATACTATTTAGTCTGTCAAGAATTGCTATAGCACTGTCAATGAGTCCGATAGTCAGGAATGCTTCTGCTAAGCCTTCATAAATTCGCTCATTCCTTATGTCCACCTTTAAAGCCCTTTTGAAGGCATTTATTGACTTAATAGGGTTATTTTCTTCTTTTAGAGCATGGAATGCTAAGTGCACTTCAGGATTTTCGTTCTTTATTATTGCCACAAGTGGGACACCCTGCACCTTTTCTGTCCAGACTACTTTAAAGGGAGGGTAGCCACCATCTCTGAGGAGACCCGGGTCAATAAATCTTGTTTCCCAGATTGCATAGTTCCATGCCTTTTGCTCTCTTGTGTAATATTTATCAAACTTGATTTTAACATGAGGATATTTATCCTTCAAATAGTGCACCAATGGAGGCAGGAAATTACTTATAATTGTTACAGTATCATCGGTTTGAGCAATGGTCTTTTCAAGTTCCCATACTGCATGTGTAGTGCATTGCAAATAATAATCTGTTTCATAATTCCCATAGGCACCTTTTAAATATCCAATAAACTCGTTGAAGTAAACAACCTGATGAGGGTGCCAGCGTATAGTCCACCACACTGCAGATGCCCACAGTAGAAAGAAGGTCAGTCCTAAGGCTACTTTCCAAGGTCTTTTAAGAGAATTCATGAAGGCAAACCAGCCTATCGCAGAGGAGGCAACCATTGGTCCGGCAATGAACAAAAGATGTCGCCAACCATCATATAGGACAGAACCTTTCCCTATTACATAAATCACCGGAAAAACAGCAGTGAAGATCAAAAGTGCCAATCCATATTTTTTCCAATTGGTTTCTTTTTTTACTGCTATCATGGCAAGTATAGTGCCAAGAAGGACAGCCAAGGGAGATGTTATAACAATCCACTTTAAGGGATAATACCACGGCAAAGCACTTGCCCATACAAAATGCCCTTCAAATAGAACACGCATTCCAACAGGATATTCTGACATTGTTTGCAGTGCCTTAATGGGATTAATGATAGGATTTTCACTTGCATAGGGCCAAAAGAGAGAGGGAAGAAAATAAGCCACTAATGAAGCAATTAAGAAACGGATGCCTACAGAAATGAGAGTTTCTCTTGTAATAGATTGTTTCTTAGCAAGATAAAGGAAGTATAATCCGATTGCCATTACCATATAGGCAATCAAGATAAGTCCACCGACACGGACAGCAATAGCAAGTCCTGTTATCACGCCCCACAATAGCCATTTCTTCCAGTCTGATTGAAACTTATCCTTAATGATGCTAAGCATAGCCCAGATGGAGAGGATGTAAAGCCCTGCAAATGGACCATCTTTAGAATTGTTCATTACATGCCCGAGATATCTTGGGAAGAAGAACATGAGCAGTGCGGACAGGAGAGCCAGTCGCCATCCACCAAACATGTATCCAATTAGTGCCACCGCCATAATGCCTAACCAACCGAAGAAGGCACCGACTGCATGTCTGACACGATACAAATCACTTTCTGGGAAGACATAATAATGGATGGCAGTTGCAGTCAACTCAAAAAATCCACCATATAACTTGCCAACTTTGTCAAACAAGGGATTTACTGCTTTCTTTTCTGGCTTGGGAGTCCCGAAGTAGTGATGCAGTAGATATTTCCCATAATATGCCATGTCTGCTTCGTCTCCACTAATTCCGTAGTCCTTACTTATGTATAGCATGATGCCCAGCATAATTCCAAGCACTAAGGCAACGAGTCGCCATGGCTTAGCCCACAATGGACAACTAATCCTCATGAAATATGGCAATTTAACCTTAAACTTACGGGACTTAAGGTAAATGATTCTAAAATGCCTTTGACAATCTTTCTCTATGTTTGTAAAAAAGAGCAGAGGAGCCCATGGTTAGGAAATTCATGTTTCCAGAAGAGACCCCAGCACCCATATTGTCTCGTGTGGAAGCACTGAAAGAACTCAAAGAAGCAGGAATAAATCCTTATCCCGGAGTTAATATTGAGAAAAGTGCAGACATTAAAACTATTAAAGACAACTTTGCAGAATGGGAAGGAAAACGAGTAATCCTTGCAGGTCGCATCACGGCACGTAGAATAATGGGCAAAACCACCTTTATGGACCTTATGGATGAGTCTGAAAAGATCCAACTTTATATTAACAGAGATGTTCTGTGTCCATCAGAAGACAAATTTTTATATAATCGTTTTGTAAAGAAACTGCTTGATATAGGAGATTTTATTTCCGTGGAAGGAGAGGTTTTCAAAACAAAAACAGGCGAACCGTCTATAAAGGTAGAGAAAATAACATTGCTTGCCAAGGCTCTCAGACCTGTCCCCCTTGGTAAAGAAAAAGAAGGACAAAAATTTAGTGCTCTTAAAGACCCTGAACTTCGTTATAGGCAACGCTATCTTGACCTGCTTGTTAATAAAGAAATACGAGAATTATTCAAAACGAGAACCCGCATTATAAATGCTATTCGCTCATATCTGGATTCACATGGTTATCTGGAAGTAGAAACACCAATTTTACATACTGTATATGGAGGTGCTCATGCCCGCCCCTTCATCACGCATCTGAACGCTCTTGACCTGACGTTATATCTCAGAATAGCCGATGAATTGCATCTCAAAAGGCTTCTTATCGGAGGCTATGAAGGAGTATATGAATTTTCAAGGGATTTCCGTAATGAAGGAATTGATAGAACACACAATCCAGAATTTACTATGCTTGAACTCTATGTCGCTTATAAAGACTATTACTGGATGGCAGATTTTACTGAGGCTATGATAAAACACGTTGCCCAACAAGCCATAGGAACAACGCAGGTTAATTACGGAGAACACACTATTGATTTTGGTAAGCCATGGCAAAGAATTAGGTTTCTTGAAGCATTAAAGCAAGAAACAGGAAAGGATGTTAGGCAATTGTCTGATTCTCAGTTGATTGAATTGGCAGAAAAAGTAGGAGTTGAAAATCCGGATAAATTACCCGGCAAGTTTAAAATAATTGAGAAGATATTTGGTAAAGTTGTGGAACCGCAATTGATTCAGCCCACTTTCGTTTTTGATTTTCCTATTGAGATGTCACCATTGGCAAAGAGGCACCGAGAAGACCCCACATTGACAGAACGTTTTGAAGTAATAGTGGCAGGATTTGAATTGTGTAATGCTTACACTGAATTAAATGACCCTTATGACCAAAGACAGCGTTTTGAATGGCAACGTAAGGCAAGGGCAGAAGGTGATGAAGAAGCCATGCCTTATGACGAAGATTTCATCGTAGCAATGGAGTATGGAATGCCACCGATGGCAGGGCTTGGCGTTGGTATTGACAGATTAGTGATGCTATTAACCAATCAACATGCTATTCAGGAAGTGATTCTGTTCCCGTTGATGAAGCCCAAGCCAGTAGAGGAATATGCCCCGCCCATACCCTATTCGTTGTTAGAAGAAACTTTGCGGAACAATGAATCATAGGGATGGCAGAAAGGAATTCTGGGACAAGATAAAAACATATTTCCTTCGTGGGATAATAGTCATAGCCCCCATAACCATTACTGTCTTTATTGTTGTCAGTCTTATTGAGTTCTTTGATAACTTGATGAAAGGGATTATTCCGCCTCAATTCCAATTTCCCGGTATAGGATTAATAACAGTTGTAATAGTTATTTTCCTTGTTGGTTATCTTTCGGGAACGCTCGTATTTCAACCAATCTTCCAGTTAATTCAAAGTGCTATTTTGAGAATAAGACCTTTGAGACTCATTTACACTACGATTCAGGATTTGTTTAACATTTTGAATAGAGACGTTGCCCAACTGGGCAAACCAGTTATGGTTGCAATGGACAAAGAAAGACAGATATGGAAGTTGGGTTTTCTCACCCGAGAAAAAATAGAAGGATTGCCAGACGATTTAGTAGCGGTTTATCTGCCCCATTCTTATAATTTTTCTGGAAACCTGTTTCTTGTTCATAGGGAACGTGTAAAGCCCCTTGACCATATTCCACCAGCAGAACAAATTAAGTTTATTGTTTCTGGTGGCATAATGCCATTAAAAGCAAATGGGAAAAGTCTTCCAGAACAAAAGCAACAAGTTACTTAACAACTTCGTATTCTACCAGCATAATAATACCTGATTTACTTCGTTCTTCATAAACCTTTTTGACTGGCAGGCTTTTGAAAAATTCCCGCACGTCTCTTGTGAAATATTCATGCATTAGAGGGACAGTGATGGCTTCCATCATTTTGAAAGATGCTCGTAATATGGGATTACATGGTGCTGTGTGTTCCAGCAACAGCAGTTGCCCTTCTGGACGCACCACCCTAACCATCTCCTTGGCAACATCAAAGGGTTTATGCAAATTGCAAAATATGAAAGAAGATACAGCACAGTCAAAAAAATTATCTTTAAAAGGCATATTGTCTCCACTGGCAATAATAACTTCTTTCAAACGCTTTTTCTTTTCTTCTGACATCTGAGCAATCATCTTCTCGCTACTGTCAAGTCCGTATAATTCTATATTTTCCGGGTATAATAATACGTTTGCTCCTGTTCCTATGCCCACTTCCAGAACTCGCTTGCCCCTTACTCTGCTAATAAGTTTTTGCCTCCACTCCTGAAGGCAACACTTTTCGGCTATATACATTAACCTATCATAAGCGGGAGCAATTAAATCAAAATCTATTAAGGGTGCCACCTTAGGATAAATGCTTATACTTAGCCTCAGAAGTCCTCATCGTCCCATTTCAGTGCTCCAGTCTTATATTCCGTAACTCTGGTTTCAAAAAAGTTCTTTTCCTTTCTAAGGTCCATTGATTCACTGAGCCATGGGAATGGATTAGTGGAACCATACTGCTTGGGCAATCTAATTCTTTGCAGGCGTCTGTCGGCAATGTATTCAACATATTGTTTTATTAGTGATACGTTCAATCCGAGAATTCCCCGTGGCAAGCAGTCCTCTGCATATGCAATTTCCAATTCAACAGCCTTTTTAATCAAATCAACAAGTTCCTGTTTGAAGGAATCTGTCCATATCTCAGGGTTTTCATCAACGATAGTATTAATCAGGTCCGAGCCAAAGGCGAGATGCAGTGTTTCATCACGCAAGATAAACTGGAACTGTTCCCCGATGCCCGGCATAATGTTTCTGTTCATGAGCCACAGCATCATGGCAAAGCCAGCATAGAAAAAGATCCCTTCCATAATGACATAGAAACCCACAAGGTCGTGAACAAATCTTTGAATATTACGCACCCCCTTTGTTGTAAAGGAAGGGTCAAGGACAGCCTCTGTCAAACTGACTGCAAATTCGTCTTTTTCACGAATAGAAGGAATTTTGAGATACATGTTATAAATCTGGTCTGGGTCAAGGTTCAGCGTATCGCAAATGTAGATGAATGTGTCTGTATGGACGGCTTCTTCATAAGCCTGCCTTAAAATGTATTGTCTGCATTCGGGATTTGTTATGTGCTTATACACAGCAAGGGCAAGGTTGTTAGCAGTAAGGCTTTCGGCGGTGGAAAAGAAACCAAGGTTATATAGAATCATCCTTCTTGTGTCACTGTCCAAAAATCCGGGCGTTTTCCATTGTTCCACATCTCTCTGCATGTTCACCTCTTCAGGAACCCAGTTGTTGGCAACCCCCATCTTATAATACTCTCGTGCCCACTTGTATTTTATTGGTAAAATCTTGTTCGGGTCAGTAACTTCACAATTGATAATCCTTTTTTCTTCTATTCCACCCCTTTCGGGACGAATCAATTCATTCCATGCCATGATTTATGGATTTATAGCAAATATAAATAAACCTATCTATACCCAATTATAAAGATTTCTCCCCATCGATTACCTGTCATTGCAGTTCCTATACTCTGAACATAAATTTTCCTATCCGAGGTAACAGGTAACCAGAAATTATCACTATTATACGACCAAGCATTTTGAGTATATCCATGGATAAAGAAGTATTTTGAATATTCTGTTGTTCCTTCCCTGGTGTAAACTCTAAGTTCTAAATCTGCATCTGGATTAAGATCGCCTGTTCTTGCATAAAGGTATACTAAAACCTCTACGGCATCTGGTGGAACGGAAGCAGGAAGATTGTATGAAACCGTAGTTATTGTGTTTAAAGGAAGAGTGCCAAGCAATGTTTTGGGTAAAGGAACCCACTTGACACCTGTAACAGTTTCGCCTCTTTTCCGAGTGATGATATCCCCATTATAAGTAAATGTTATCTGAGGCTGGAACAGAGTGGTGTCGGGCATTGTATCTTTACCAGGAGCCGTTGCCATATATGTTTGAAAATGCATGTTTCCGTATATATCAGTAACAATGGCAGATCCCCCATATTGTTCTCCAGCACCATTGGAACCTCCTCCTAGTTTAATAAAGAATACTGCTGTATCAGGGAGAATTTTTGCATTAAACCCTATGTATTCACCCTCGTATGTACCACCTAATACACCGATAAGAGTGGATCTGAAATAGGGCCATGAACCTCCATGTCCATAGGTAATATGGACTAATTCTTCTGGAGAATCTGTGCCAATCCCAATTTTCCTATTTCCAAGGCCGAAAACTGTTACCATTGGAGTTCCCGGAGCATCAATTTTGAATAAGGGAGTATCGCTTGTTATAACACCTGCAGGTGGTGATATGTCAAAATAGGCACTGGGAGAAGCTGTTCTTACACCTACCATATTTCCGTCATCGTAAATAACGGAATTACACAATTCTGTGCCAGTCCACTTTTGGACATAATTTGCCAGTGCTCCGTTACATACTGAATCAAAGGGCGACGATACAATAGTCCATTGGCTACCATTCCACATTATTATATCTCCTGAATTAGTTCCTGGTTGTAGTCCGATAGGATTGGAAGGAGAGCCATCACCAGTCAACAGTCCTTTTACCGAGACGCTGTCTATTAAATAGCGCCACTTTGAGCCATCCCACCAATAAAAGCCACGTGGTGTTACACCTCCACTGCCATCGTTGAAGATCAGCAATCCCATTGCTGGAGGCGATGTAATAGGTGCAGTATTTGTTAAAGAACTGAGCCCCACATTTGGGAGCAGTATGCCTTTATCAGAGGCTGTAATGTGTAGGAGTGCCGAAGGATGGGGAGAAGTCGTTCCTATACCTACATTCTGTGCTAAGATCTGCAGGGTTGAGATTAATAATGTATTTATGATTAGGCTTTTTGTCCTCATCTGGGGAATATGTTTAAGATTTTGTTGCTAATATAAATAATTTTGATTAAAAGAAAAAGTTTTATCTTTACGTCATAAAATCTTGAATGCCATGCAAAGAAAACCGCTTTTCTGGCTTGTGACAGCAGGTTTTATACTTGTTTCTGGATTGGTAATGTGGGCTGCTACTACAGGTGATGACAACAAACGGGAAGAATCTTTCGTAGGACAAGCTGAGTATATCTACACGAGCAAGTGTGGTGGTGGCACAACTTCAGAACATGTGGAGGGACAAAGTGAGGAAAAGAAACATTCTGAGAAATGTACGTGTGATGAGTGCAAGGGAAAAGATGGAAAATGCAAACCAGATTGCAAATGTCCCTATCATTCAAAAGCGGACAAAGATAGTGACGACAAGGAAGGTCATTCCCATGAACATAAGTGTGGTGAGGGCAAGTGCGGAGAAGGTAAATGTGGAATGTAGGTATTTTCCTGCATAGTCTTAATTTTTAATGTGTGGTATTGCTGGCATTATTGACCGAAGTGGTGAAGTATCCTCATTAGAACTTGAAAGACTGGCTAATTCATTAAGGCATAGGGGACCTGATGATACTGGTGTTTATTTAAGTAAGGACAGGAAATTAGGATTTGCTCACACGAGATTAGCAATTCTTGACCTTTCGCCTAGAGGAAAACAACCACTTGTTTACGACGATAGGTACGTTATTGTTTACAACGGAGAAATTTACAATTATCTTGAATTAAGAGACTTTCTTGTTAAGAAGGGATACAAATTTCGTACAGGAACGGATACGGAAGTCATTCCAGCGTGCTTTGACTACTGGGGAACACGGTGCCTTGAGTATTTTGACGGTATGTTTGCTTTTGCTTTATATGATGCTAAGAGAAATATAGTATTTTTTGCTCGTGACAGGACAGGAGAAAAACCAATTTACTTCTATCGTCAAGGCAATAGGCTAATATTTGCCTCTGAAATAAAAGCATTCTGGACACTGGGATTGTCTGTGTCAGCGAACGTAAAGAGAATTGTGGAATATCTTTATTTTGGTGTTCTGGAAAGTGTGTCAGATAATAAAAGCACGTTTTATAATGAAGTTTTTCAGTTGCCTCCAGCACATTATTTAGTCATTGATTTGAAGGGTAGCAAAGAAAATTTCAGAAAATATTGGAAAATATCTACCAGTACGCTTGACATAACCTATGAGCAAGCCAGAGATACAATAAAGGAATTGCTTTGTGAAAGCATTGAAAGGAGATTAAGGGCAGATGTGCCTATTGGAACGAGCCTTTCTGGAGGGTTGGACTCGTCAACCGTAGTGTCATTGCTTGCCAGAGAGTTCAATATTGACCTAAGAAATTTTAATGCCTTTTCGTCCGTGTTTCCAGATTTTGAAAAGAACGAAGAAAAGTTTGTTGACATAATATCCCGAAAGACAGGAATTAATGTTGTTAAAGTTCCCGTAACAGAGCACAATGCCGTAGAAAACTTTGATTCAGTCCTTTGGGCACAGGAGGAGCCTTTTGGTAGTGGAAGTGTTATAGCACAATATTTAGTTTTTAAAACTGCACGTGAGCACAATACAATAGTTTTACTGGACGGACAGGGAGCGGACGAAATCTTTGGTGGTTATATCCATTTCTGGGAAACATATCTAAGAGAAATTTTAACTAAAAATCCAGTAAGATTTATTAATGAACTAATAGCATTTATGGAAAATCCAACCTTCAAAAAGAAAGGTTCTTTATGGAGAGTTGTAATACCTGCTTTTTTAGGTCAATATACAGTAAAGTTCAGGAAACTACTTGCCCGACATATTAATTCCCTTGCATTCACTAAAGGAATTAATCCTGACCTATTAAAGAATTATATTGATGGCATTGATTTTCCTGCATATTATGGTAACAATCTTAAAGAACATTTTGTTTTTGCTATAACAAGACATGGCTTGTTAGATTTATTGCATTATGCGGACCGTAATTCCATGGCTCACAGTGTTGAAGTTCGCCTGCCATTTCTTTATCACAAGTTGATAGAGTTTGCATTGTCCCTTCCTGCACACTATTTGATTAACCAAGGTGTATCAAAGCGTATTTTAAGGGACGCCATGAAAGGGATTGTTCCAGAGGAAATTAGAGTCCGAAAAGATAAGATAGGGTTTGAAGTTCCGCAAAATAGATGGCTTAACCATCCTGTTTTTCAAAGAAAACTGAAGCGTGCAATAACAAATCTTCGCAAGAAGAAGATTATCTACAAACCGTATCCCAAAATGCTCTGGCAATATCTTGTCCTTAATGAGTTGATGGAAAGAATTAACTGGAAAATGGCGTAGTCATAACTTTGACATAGCATGGATATAGCAATAGTTGGATTTGGACACATAGGCAAAAGACATTATAAAGCATTTGAAAGGCTCAAAGAAAAGCATGGTCTTCGTTTAGTAGGCATTGTGGAACCAAATGAAGATAACATCAAAGGTTTTGATGTGTCTCATTATAGAAGCCTTGATGAACTTTATAAAGCCCATGTGCCCGATATGACAATCATTGCAACGCCCCATTTCTTGCATCCCCAACAAGCCATTTATTGCCTTGAACATGGCTCTCATGTGATTTGTGAGAAGCCAATGGCTCTGCACAAAGCAGAGGCAGAGCAAATGCTTGACATGGCTCTTAGAAAACACAGACATCTGTTCCTTGTCCAACAACTCAGGTTTCAGCCCCATCTTCAAAAGTTGCGAACGATAGTAAAATCAAAAGATGTTTTTCATGTTGGCGTAAATCTGTATTGGAATCGTAACACGAATTATTTCACTGAAAAACGATGGAGAGCAAAGGCACGATATAGCGGAGGTCCATTATACACTCAGTTCAGTCACTTTATTGACTTGCTATTCTGGATGTTTGGTTCTTTATCTGTTGAATTTGCCAGTTTTTCCAGAATTATAAACGCTGCTATTGATTATGAAGACACTGGAGTTGTGACTCTATCCCATGAATCAGCAACCATCAGCATTGACTATACTATTTCTGCTCAGCCACAAAATGTTTCTTCAACTGTTACAATCCTTTCCAGAAAGGGAACTGTAATCATTTCAGGACAATACTGTGAAAACATTTCTGCCTTTGGAGAGTACAACATTACTTCCGAGCCCTTAGAACCACTTGTATTGCATGAGAAGGTGCTTGCTAATGCAATAGATGTGGTCAGGGGAAGTGGAGAACCTGCAACTAATGCATTGGAGGGACTTAAAGTCGTTGAACTAATAGAAAACATATATGCTCATCGGAACTTATGATTAATTTCATTTCGTTAATGTGTTAAGGATGGCAGCGTGGCCGAGGGGTTAGGCGGGGGCCTGCAAAGCCCTTGACGGCGGTTCGAATCCGCCCGCTGCCTCACTACCTTGAAAGCAGTTGCAATAGACCTTGGTTCTAATACCTTTCAGATACTATTTGCGGATATTAGAATACCCAATAATCAAATTGTAAGTGCTTCTCTGGAGACCTTCCCGTATCTGTTAAAAAGAAAACTGGAAGAGGGCACACTGGTGCTTGATGAATTGGAGAATTTTCTTAAAAGTCTAAGGCAAAGAGCCCTTTCGTATAACCCTGAGTGTTTGAAAGCAGTTGCTACAGCAGTATGGAGGCAATACCCGCAGTTAGCAGAAGTCCTAAACAGAGCCATTCCAGAAGCCAGAATTATATCAGGCAAAGAGGAGGCATCTCTGACGCTCAAAGCAATAAAAGCATTAATTAAGCCAGACGCTTTTTCCGCTATAGATCTTGGAGGTGGGTCAATAGAAATAATCAATTCCCATCATTCAGAATACGAGTTGGTAAGCATTAATGCAGGGACAGCCGAATTGCTAAGACTTTTTCCATACAATAAATACACTACTTATAAGGAACTGGAAAATGATGTAGTTGCATTTTTGGAAAGCAAATATCCATCCCACAACTTGCATGAACATATTATAGGAGTTGGTGGTGCTTTTCATACTATAGCCAATTTAGTGCTAATACACTTCGGGCAAAGTGATAAACCTATATTTTCTGATTATTCTCCATTTCCCTTAAAAAGGGATGTGCCAATAGAAGCGATAAAGGAGTATATAAACTATTGGGAAGATAAAAGTCCACTCAAAATAGTGGATTCTCAATTTCACAAGGATGTAGTGCCGTCATTCAGACTGTGGCAATTGCCTTATATCTTTGCAGTAATGCAATGGCTTTTGAAGGACAAAAAGGGGAGGTTTACAGCGTCAAATGCAGAAATAAAATTTGGATTAATTCTAAATTGTATAACTTAGAAAAAAAATTTTAGTCAATGCTCAAACAAACAGGAACACTTATAATTCTTGGATTAACAACAATGTTTGTATTTGGTTCTTGCTCACAGGGCAACAATAATCAAGAGACACAGGCTGATGCTTCTTCCGGACCTACTAAAAAAGACAGCCTTCCGCTCATTAGACCACAAGAAAAAAAACATTTTGAATCCGCAGTAGTACTTACTAAGGGAGGAACTAACGCAGAAGCCTATTTTAGTCATGATGGTAAAAAACTTATATATCAGAAGGCATGGGAAGAAGCAGGTATCCCTTGCGACCAGATGTTTATAATGTTCTTAAACGACGATGGCAGTCCTGATACTACCTATATGATTAGTAATGGCAAAGGCAAATGTACTTGTGGATTCTTTTTGCCGGGGGACACTCTTGTGATTTTCTCGTCCACAATGGCTTATGATAGTACATGTCCAGAACGTATAAGGCGCTATAAAGGCAAATATGTATGGCAGTTGGACCCTAATTATGAGATTTTTGTTGCCACACTGGATGGCAAGATAGTACGTAGGCTCACTAATAACAAGTATTATGATGCTGAGGCTGTTGTGTCACCACTCGGAAATAGGATTCTCTTTACCAGCACGAGAGATGGAGATATTGACCTGTATCTTATGAATCTTGATGGCACAAATGTTAAGAGACTGACGCACAGGAAGGGATACGAAGGGGGAGCATTTTTTTCGCCTGATGGTTCAATGATAGTGTTCCGTGCTTATTACCCTGAAACAGAGGAGGAAATGAAAGAATACGAGGAACTGTTGGCACAAAATTTGGTCGCTCCATCAAAAACAGAAATATTTCTTATGGATACAAATGGAAATGTTATAAGGCAGGTTACAGACCTTGGAGGGGCTAATTGGGCACCTTATTTCCATCCTTCTGGGAAGAAAATTATATTCTCTTCTAATCACAAAGCAGTCAAAGAAGGTAAAAAATTTCCTTTTAATCTTTACATGATAAACATTGATGGCACTGGTCTTGAGCAAATAACATATGATTCAGAATTTGATGCATTCCCCATGTTTAGTCCTGATGGCAAATGGCTTGTTTTTGAAAGTTCTCGTGTTAGCAATTCCATAAGACAGTTGGACATAATCCTTGTAAAATGGAAGGACTGATGCGAAAGACTTTATTGCTACTGGGTGTTTTTACTATTTCACACTTGGTTGTTGGTCAGAGTGGACGTCCCGGACCCATGTTCAGGCAACATATTGGTGTTTTGGCTCATGATTCCCTTGAGGGAAGGCTGGCAGGCAGTGCAGGGGAACGCAAGGCAATGAGATATATCATTGGGCAGTGGGAGGATATGGGATATGAAGTACATAAACAAAAAGTGCCTATTATTAAAAGGCGGTATGCTACTCGGAAGAGTTATGTTAAAGTAGGCAAAGAGTCTGTTCAATGGCATTTGATTAGGTGGTCTGGCGAAGGAAAGGTGCAGGGCAAGATAAAATGGCTATCATGTTCCGAGGAGACAGATACAACTCTAAATCTTGAAGGATACGTGCCCGTTATCAATGAATGTGATTTTGACCCTCATCATGGACCAACATTTTTTGAACGTTTGTCAGCACTGAAAAGACAGGGTGCTCAGGCAATAATAGTAAATCCCGAAATGCTTTCAAGCAGAGACACTAACACTTCCTATGTCTTCCAATGGTTTTCTATCCCCATCATTACAATCTACAATATTGATTCAACTTATGATGATAAGCCAATTCGCTTGAATATTGACATAGCGGTGGATTCTACATTTGGATATAACTTGTTTGTTATAGATAGTTGTGAAGTAAATTGTTCTGAAAAGACAGTAGTTGTTTCTGCTCACTATGACCATCTGGGGAATGGTGTAATAGGTTCCAGAGGTGAAAGGGGAGAAATTCATAATGGGGCTGACGATAATGCCAGTGGAGTGGCAATGCTTATTGAGTTAAGCAGAAAACTAAAACAGGTTCAATACAATAGGCATCATTATTTGTTTGTGGCTTTCACTGCTGAGGAAATGGGATTGATAGGTTCTAAACATTTTGTTGAGAATCCGCCTTATGACCTTGCAACCACTCTGGCAAATATTAACCTTGACATGGTGGGCAGGTTGGACACATTGCTTCAATTTTTGGGTGCAGGGTCATCAAGCAAATGGGACAAAATCCTGTCAAAACTTGAAGAAAAACACAGGAAAGTGGTCAAATTCAAATGGGGAGGTGGTGGCATGGGACCATCGGATCACGCTTCTTTCTATAAAAAGCGAATTCCTGTGGTTCATGTTTTTACCGGGTTGCATGAAGATTATCATAAGCCTTCTGATGATGCGAATAAAATCAACTACAATGGAATGGAGATAATTTATGTTGTTTTGACCGACCTGATTGCTTCTCTTGATACGCTTTCTGAAATGGACTATATTGAAGTCCAAGAGGAACAAGTAGCAGTGAGGTTTAAGGTCACATTGGGCATCATGCCTGATTACACTTTCTCTGGCAAAGGACTTAAAATAGATGGCGTTGTGAAAGGTAAACCCGCTGAAAGGGCAGGTCTGCAGGCAGGAGACATTATAATAAAACTCGGTGATTATGAGATAGACAACATATATTCCTATATGGAAGCATTAAGCCATTTTAAAAAAGGAGACAAGACAACAGTGACTGTTATAAGAGATGGAAAGGAAATAACAAAAACCGTTGAGTTCTAATGTGGCTTGTTGTAGAGACCAGCGGTTCTGTCTGTTCAGCAGGCATTTATGACCCATCGGTGAAACATTGGCTTGCATATCAGAGCATTGAACAGGCAGACCATTCTGCTATATTGCCTGCCATGGTAAATGAATTGTTTGAAATATCAGGTATTGGAAGGCAAGAAATAACTACACTTGCTACTAATCTGGGACCGGGGTCATTTACAGGACTTCGTATAGGATTGGCATTCCTTAAAGGATTTCATGCAGTTTTCAAACAGTCCTTTCTAACAACAACAACATTTAAAATGCTTTTTTACTCTTTGCCCGAAGAAGAACGCAGGAGTAAAACAGTTCATACTGTGGTTCCAATGCATCGCAGAAAACTTTACCTGCAAACCTTTAAGAATGGCAGAGAATTAGAGCCCATTGTTCTGTCCACAGAAGAAGCCATATCACTCTTTTATAAAAGTCAAGGCATTATTATTTCATCCGAAAATGTGGAGTGGGTAAGCCAATTAAGGGAATTTACTGTGCAAATTCAAAAGGCTGAAGCACGCCTAATTCCAAACGTTCCTGAACTGGATGTTGTAGATTCCCTTGAGGTTTTAACTTTGGAGCCCAAATATGTGGCTGAATTTATACCACATTCTCGCAAAACCTTTTGATTTACTGCTGGTGTTTTTATATCATATTTCACTTCATTTTGTCGTTTTAATATATACAATTTGATAACTAACAATGGAACTTTTTAGAATTAATTTCCCTTATAGTTATCATAGAAAAAATACACAACTTTAAAAATTTAAAATAGGAGAAACATGCCAAGGAAGAGCAAGAAATACAACAAGCAAGAACCTAAACCAGAATTAACGTTCCGTTTTGGTAAGGAACTGGTTGTGTTGACGGATGAAGGGCTTCTAAAGGCACTGAAGACATTTCGTGCAATTAGACACAGGCTCAGGCAGGACATTATTGAATATGTTTATCAAGAGGGTCGTGTCAGTGTTAGCGATATTTTGAATTACTTTAGGGAAGACCCTTATCTGAAGGGCAGATACGGAAATGTGGAACAATCTGTTATCTCGCAACATCTTGCTATCCTGAAAGAAGCGGGAATTTTAAAGCAAACACGTGAAAGCAGGTATAACTATTATGAATTGAATGCAGATAAAATCAAAGAAATAGCCAATTACATCTCTAACATCATTTTTGGAACTGACGAAGAGGACCAGAAGAAGAGAAGGAGACGTCGCCGTAGTTAATTGCTCAAATTAATATTATTTAGGGAGGGAAGGTGTTCCTAACGAAGGAGGCAATCCACTTACTGTTAAAGGTTTCTTCATATCGTTCCGAAGTTGTTAAAAGCAATTTAAGGAATGCCTTCCCTTCCCTTCTTCCTTATCAGGTTGATAATTTGGCACACAAGTTTTATGCATATTTTTCTCGACTTTTATACGAGATTTATTTAATGCTTTCTGGGAAACTGGAGAAAGATAATGTAAATTCGTTGTCACGATTATATAACGTGTCTGACATATTATATTTTTTGAAAAAGGGACAGTCTGTTTTTTTAATGGTTCCACACTATGGTAATTGGGAACTTGGGGGTTGGTCCCTTGCCCTTGAACAACCATTTAAAGTTATTGCTGTGTATAAGCCACTTAGCAACAAAACCTTTGATAGAAAAATATATGACACTCGGGCACGATGGGGTACCCTGCCCGTGCCAATGGAAAGCATAGTTAAGTATGTCATAAAATATCGTAATGAACCAGCAGTGTTTGTGTTTATAGCAGACCAGAATCCAACTCATCTGGAGGCGTGCTATTGGACGAATTTTATGGGCAAACCAGTTCCTGTATTTTGGGGACCTGAAAAACTGGCACGTAAATTTAATATTCCCGTTTTCTGGGCTCATGCTCAGCCAATGACTGATTCAACACAGGAGATTTTTTTTAGTCCGATTGCCACGAATCCAGCACAAACCTCAGAAGGATATATTACTGCTTCTTTCATGAACAGGCTTGAAAAATTACTAAAGAGTGTCCCGCCATATTGGTTGTGGTCGCACAGAAGGTGGAAGCACTCGCATAAGTTTAATCCTGAAATCCATAAATTTGTTATTGTTTAGAAAAATTGAATATGAAACAACTAATTTTTCTGCTGGCAAGTGGAATAGGGGTGTACATCTTACATGCACAGGAACCTCAATGGAATGATATTAACCAGAAGATTGTGGACCTATATTCGGCAGGTAATTACGAAGATGCTATTTTGCTGGCACGTAAGAACAGGGAGATTATGGAGAGGGCACCAGTGCCAGTGAAGATTGTTTTTTATAACAATGTTGCAGGGGCTTTTCTGGAAGCAGACATTGTGGATTCTGCTATCTATTACTACAAAAAGGCTGTTCAATTGTCTAAGACAGATAGTGCTAAACTAATTACCTCACTAATGAATCTTCGTGAGGCATACGCAACAATTCCAGATTTTGCCAAAGCCCTTGAAATAAACAATAAAGCCCTGAAGATAGCATCTCAATTATACCCGTCAACACATCCTATAATAAAAGACATCAAAGACGCACAAGCATATTTATACATTCAAACAGGTAAGACCGATTCAGCAATACTCATCTATAGGCAATTACTACAGTCTGCCAATATTACGGAAAAACCTTACTACTACAAGAATATGGGTATAGCGATGCTCAATGCTGGAAATGATAGTGCTGTTATTTATTTGAGAAAAGCGGTGGAATCATATAAAAATTTGCTTGGACCAATGCATCCAGAAACTGCAGAAACCATGTATCTACTGGCAAAGGCTATGTTGAAGGGAGGCAAACCACAACAGGCAGATGCTATAGCAGATACAATTCTTATGACATATAGGCAAATCTTTGGTGATGAAGAAAATCCTGAGTTTGCTCGCATTTACGCCCTAAAAGGCAATGCGTTGCTCAAATTGAATAATGTGCAGGAGGCAGAAAAGCATTTTGCAAAGGCTGTAGAGATAGTTTTTAATTTTCTGGGGAAGGATAATCCATCTGCTTTGTCTTTGCTAAGGGAATGGGAGGTTCCAGATGAATATTTCACAAAAGTTCGTTAACTTTATGGTCAAAATAAAACAATAAAATAGCAGGACAATGAAAAGAAAGACGTTATATCTGGTCTTGAGCCTTGCATTGATAAGTGGGTCTGTCGCCTTGGCAGGTGGTGAGAAGGGAAAGAAAGAAAAGTGCTGTGAAGCAAAGGGAATAAAGGCTTTGTTCCACAGTAAGAAGAAATGTAAGGAAAAGAAAGGAGAAGCAGAGGTTAAAGGTGGTTGCAAGACAGAAAAGTCTGCCAAGAAAGGATGTTGTGCCCATAAAAAGGCAAAGTGAGGAGACCAACTATTCCATTCAGGGT
>WFXT01000178.1 GCA_015490475.1 Bacteroidota bacterium | reverse complement strand
TTATCGTGAGAAGCGATGTTTCTAATCATCGTAGTATAACCCAACTTGGGAACGCCTTGATAAGGGTCATTGAAATAGCGGTCGTCCCGACTGAGCACTACGGGGACACGGGCAAGTACATCGGCAGAAATCTCTTCTGGCTTCCTGCCCCATTGCTTGTAAGTATAGCCATAAAAAATTTTCTCATAGATGAATCTGGCTAAAAATTGCAGGTCTTCGTCATCGGCATCCATGAATTCCTTTATTGGAATTCGTGCACCGTACGAATACTTTTCAAGCAGTTTTGCTTCCAGACGCTTTGCTAATTCAGGCGATAATAGGGCATACATTGTATTGAAATTGAAAGGAATTGGCACATATTTACCATCTATCCATCCCATCACACGATGTTGATAATAGTCCCACTCTGTAAAGCGAGATAGATACTCCCACACTTCTTTGAATGGCGTGTGAAACAAATGTGGACCATATTTATGAACTCTGATTCCCGACTCATGGACATAATCATAACAGTGTCCTCCCAGGTCAGAACTTTTCTCAATAATTAAAACCTTCTTGTTCAAAACACGGGCAATATGCTCAGCAATCACAGTACCTGCCAGTCCACCTCCAACAACCACATACTCAAAATCATGAATCCAGCTCATTTCCGCAAATTATTTCATGACTTTCCTTGCTTCCTGAATCGCTTATAATGTCTTCTCACACGCAATGAGTCCTTTGCGTTTATCCAGATCAATCGGCTCCACTTGCCTAATTCCAGTTTTCCCCAAATTTTGGAAGGTCTGAATACGTTTTCCACCGGAATGTCGTCATACACTCTCCCTTCACGACCAGCAAAAGCCGATAGAAATACATTAGGTGCAAAAGGTATTGGCTCTGGAAGCCAATCAAGATACCTCTTCAGCACCTCGGCTTTCATAAGCCTGAAAGGTATGTTTGGGTCGCGCAATGATGCACCAAACAGAAAACGAGACACAAATCTCGCTCCTGGCGTCACAATTTTTTTCCTAAACCAGTGTTCCTGTCTGCCTGCTCGCCACCCCTGAATGAAATCTCCTTTGTCTCTGTTCTGCCACAATTTTACAAACTCAACTGGCGGAATTGGGTTGTCGCTATCTGCCTGAGCAACCCATCTGGCTCCCATTTCAATAGCCTTACGATAACCTTTAACAATAGTAGGACCGTGTCCACGATTAGAATGCGTGTCTACAATTAACTCAGGAATGTCCCTTTCCAGTTGTTTAAGTATCTCAAAGGTTTTGTCCTGAGAACCATCATCTATAACGAGCATTTTGAATTTGTCAGGTCCTACGACATTACGAAGAACTTCAATCCATTGTTTGACCACATTTGCTATATCTTCTTCTTCATTGTATGCAGGCATAACCAAAACAAGCTCTGGACTGTCTTTATGCATACAAATGCAATTTGTCCTTGAAATATTGCAAAGTCTTTTTCAGCCCTTCTTTTCGTGGGACCTTAGGTTCCCACTCCAACAACCGACGAGCCCTTGTAATATCTGGTCTTCGACGCTTTGGGTCGTCCTGTGGAAGCGGTTTAAAGACAATCTGAGATTTAGACCCCGTTATCTCAAGTATTTCTTTGGCAAAATCTATTATTCTGACCTCCTCCGGATTACCAATGTTCACAGGCTCATGAAACTCTACATTCATCATAAGTCTCCAGACACCTTCAATCAAATCATCCACATAACAAAATGAGCGGGTCTGGGTCCCATCACCATAGACGGTGAGTGGTTCTCCTCGCAATGCCTGAGTAATAAAATTTGGAAGGACACGACCATCATTGAGCCTCATTCTCGGTCCGTAAGTGTTGAAAATCCTCACTATTCTTATATCAAGGTTATAAAGCCGTTTATAAGCCATAGTCATTGCCTCTGCATATCTCTTTGCTTCATCATAGACACTTCGTGGACCAATAGGATTAACCTTTCCCCAGTAAGTTTCTGGTTGTGGATGAACTTCAGGGTCTCCATAAACTTCAGATGTGGAAGCCAGCATGAAAGTTGCTCCATGTTCCCGAGCCAGATTTAACATATTATATGTGCCTTCTGAACCAACACGCATTGTTTCAATGGGCAAAGCATAATAATCTTTAGGACTGGCAGGCGAAGCAAAATGAAAAATATAATTTATTTTTTCTTTGATTTCAAGTGGCTTAACTACATCATGCTCTATAAATTGAAAATCCGGATTCCCCTGCAAATGCCTTATATTCTCTTCAGTGCCAGTAATAAAATTATCCACACCAATGACTCTAAAGCCCTCATGTAAAGCCCTATCTACAAGATGCGAACCGAGAAATCCAGCAGCTCCTGTTATCAAAACAGTTTTCTTACTCATTGACGATAACCGGTTTTCTGCCTATGCTAAAGTAAGTAAAACCTTCCTTTTCCATAAGTTCAGGGTCATACAGATTCCTCCCATCGAAAATCACCTTCCCCTTCATAAGTTGCTTCATTCTGTCAAAATCAGGACGTCTAAATTCTCCCCATTCAGTATGTATTACCAGTGCATCAACATTTTCCAACGCATCGTACATATTTTCTGCATAATAAATTCTGTCTCCTACTCGCTTTCTAACATTTTCCAGGGCAGCAGGGTCCCACCCTCGCACCATAGCACCATGCTCAAGCACTTTAGCCAGCGTCTTCAAGGCAGGCGCTTCTCTAATATCATCAGTTTCTGGTTTAAAAGAAAATCCCCAAAAAGCAAGTGTTTTTCCTGTCAAATCACCTTTAAAGAAATCCAAGATTTTCTGTGCAAACCGCTCCTGCTGAATTGCGTTCACTTTATCCACAGCAGGCGTTATTAGGAATTCAACCCCTTCCTTTTGTGCCTGCCTGTAAAATGCCTTAACATCCTTAGGAAAACAACTGCCCCCGTAACCCACTCCGGGATATAAGAAATGTTTTCCTATTCTGGGGTCCAAACCCATGCCCAACCTGACCTTCATAACATCGGCACCTACTGCTTCGCAAAGCCATGACACCTCATTAATAAAAGAAATTCGCATAGCAAGGAATGTATTGGCAGCATACTTAGTTAACTCAGAACTCCTGATGTCCATAGTCAAAATCGGATTGCCCTGCCTCACAAAAGGTTCATATAAAAATTTAAGTATTGCCTCGGCACGCTCACTGTCAGTGCCAATGACTACTCTGTCAGGACGCATAAAATCTTCTACTGCCCGTCCCTCACGCAAAAATTCCGGATTTGAAGCCACATCAAAGGGTGCTTCTGTTATTGATGCTATGATTTCTTTTACTTTTTCTGTAGTGCCAACAGGAACCGTACTTTTAGTAACCACAACAGTATAACCATCCAATAAAGGGGCTATTTCCTCAGCCACTTTAAAAACCACTGACAGGTCTGCATCACCGGACGGCAATGGTGGTGTAGGCAATGCCAGAAATATGACATCAGCTTGCGGAACAGCCTCTTTCAAACTGGTCGTGAAGAACAATCTGCCTGCCTTCAAATTCCTTTCCAGAAGAGCATCTAAGTCAGGTTCATATATTGGCGCTATGCCCTTCTGCAATTTGGCTATCTTCTCCTCGTCTATATCTACACACCAAACGTAATTACCCATTTCTGCAAAACAAACTCCCGTAACTAATCCCACATATCCAGTGCCAATAACCGTTATTTTCATACCAGATCATTTTAGTTCCCAAACTTACATGAAAACAGCTAAATCAGCATTACACAAAAAACACCCACTAGAAACTTTAAGGTAATCCGTATTTACGCAACAATTCCCCTGCAAGTAATTT
This sequence comes from Bacteroidota bacterium, assembly GCA_015490475.1. GTDB lineage: Bacteria > Bacteroidota > Bacteroidia > JAADEI01 > JAADEI01 > JAADEI01. Next base: position 1,053 of record WFXT01000178.1, on the reverse strand, counting down.
ATATGGGCTATCTCCATGAAGATTAACAAGTTTACTAAACCATTTTAGTGCAGATTCATAATCACCCCTTTCAACATTCATCAGAATCAACTCATAAAGTGCGTCATCAGCAAGGAGAAGTTGTGGGTTGGTCTCAACCATTTCTATTAAAATTTCATACGCCTTTTCTTTGCTGCCTTTAACATTTTTTTCAAACATAGCCTGTAAATATTGTAACTCATCCTTTAAAGTAGAAAACTGTGCCTGTTGTAATACTGAATCAACATAGGAATAAAACTTTGAGGAATCTTTAAGTTGATATGCATACCATGCTTTCGCATAGTAAACAAGGGCAAGGGAATCATCCCTGTATTCTTCAATAAATTGAATCAATTGCAATGCATCATTAGTCTGATATCGGGAAGGGCCTCCAGCAATAAGTTCCAATTGATAGAGGCTCCAGCCGAAATCACCACTGGCAAAGGCAGATTGTGCAAGCTTATATCTTGCTTCCAGTGTTTTTTCAAGGTCTGGCGCTTCACGTTCTGCCCGCAGATATTCCAAAATGGCTTCCGCTAATCTTCCATTAGCAAAAAAAATATCTCCCCTTGTCATATAGAATTCATACTTCAATTCACGTCTTGACTGAAACCATGTCTGATATTTATCCAATATGGCTATTGCAGAATCAGGCAATTTCAAATAGACTCCCAATATATGTGCAAGGTCAATGATTGTTTGCGGTGTTACTCTATTGGTTAGTAATTCAACATAATCCTGAGCTAGCTGGCGAGCTACCTCTGGTTTGTATTCCGAACTACCAAGTAAAATATCCTTTCTTATCCTCAATTTTCGTTCCCGTGCCATCCATTTGTACGGTCCCGTACCATTCTTTTCAACCCATTCATAACCTTTTAGTGCCGCTTCCAATAAGCCTTCCTTTTCCCATTTGTTCGCCAAATCATATACCGTTTTACCTCTTGTGGCTTTACGCTTATCATAGGCGATAGCAAAACGCAAAGCCTTATCCACTTCTCCTATAGACGCATACCATAGTGCAGAAACTTCATAAAG
>WFXT01000177.1 GCA_015490475.1 Bacteroidota bacterium | reverse complement strand
GCCGGGGCAGATACAAAGGAGGTATGATAGTTATAACTCAGAATAAAAGATTCTATCCATTTGGTGTGCTTGCTCATAGGACACTTGGCTACGTCAGAGAAGGCATTCCCCCAGTGGGAATAGAAGGTTATTTTGATAATTATTTAAGGGGTAAACCGGGCAAGGAAATAATGCAGTTGATTCCCGGAGGCACGTGGATTCCTTTCAGAGAATTGGAACATCCAGAAAATGGATATGACATCATAACGACTATTGACCCCAATATTCAAGACATAGTAGAGGATGTTCTATTGCAAACGCTTAAAAAACACGATGCTGACCACGGCTGTGCTATCGTTATGGAAGTCGCCACTGGAAAGATTAGAGCTATGGCTAATTTGGGCAAGACAGAAGATGGTTCATATTGGGAATTATATAACTATTGCATAGGTGAACGGAATGAGCCCGGTTCAACTTTCAAATTGGCATCATTATTGGCACTTCTGGAACAAGGATATTCCCTTGAGGATACAGTAAACGTCTTTGATGGAACATATAAATTCTACAATCGTCTGATGAAAGATGCACCTGGAGTTAAAAAGGGTATTATCACTCTCAAAGAGGCTATTGCCCAGTCGTCAAACGTTGGCATAAGCAGGTTGATTTACAAGGAGTTCGGAGATGAGCCATCTGAATTTATTGCATATCTAAAACGGTTCGGATTGACTAAGAAAACAGGAATTACTATACATGGAGAACCAGAGCCGCTCATAAAGGATGTCAATGACCCCACGTGGAGTGGAACTACACTACCATGGATGTCAGTGGGCTATGAAGTTAAACTAACCCCGTTGCAAACTCTTACTTTTTACAACGGTGTTGCCAATGGCGGTAAGGTTATGAAGCCTATGATTGTTTCTGCTATCGCTAAAGAGGGAATGGTAGTAAAAGAATTTAATCCTGAAGTTCTGGTTGATGATATTGCATCTTCTGAAAGCATTGAAAAAGCCGTGGAAGCATTAAAGGAAGTTGTGGAAAGCGGAACCGCCAGACATATTAAGAATCCATACTTCCCTATTGCGGGAAAGACAGGAACTGCACTGATTGCTGAAGATAAGAGTGGATACAAAAAAGTTTACCAATCCAGTTTTGTGGCTTTCTTTCCTGCCGACAATCCAATTTATAGTGTTATTGTTGTGGTTAATAAACCCAAACGTGGTTATTATGGAAGTCAGGTGGCAGCCCCGGCAGTTCGCAAAATAGCTGATAGATTAATTGCACGATATAATGCTGAATCGCCCATTGTAGATGTCTTTGCTGTCTTGAAACCTGATTCTTCCCATCGTGTTCCATTAATTGCAGGAGGATATGGAGAAAAGGTTAACCGATTGCTTGAGTGGGGTGGCTATCCAACCGTGGAAGGAAGATGGCTTAAGGTTAGACAAGATTCTGCACAGTCAGTAGATGTTGTTAATCCTAATATTGTTCCGGATGTTAGGGGACTTGCCCTTACCGATGCCATATTCCTGCTTAATTCAGTGGGATTGAGGGTTGTTGTGGAAGGAAATCCCTCTGGGGGAATGGTGGTGTGGCAACATCCAGAGCCCGGCAAACCTGTGGATAACTATTCAACAGCCAAAATTATTATCAGATGAGGCAAGTGGACGCATTATTGGAAGGGGTGAAAGTGATAGGTAAATATGGAACACCAGTGGCTCAGGTTAGTGATATATGCATTGATTCGCGCAAGTGTAAGGAAGGCTCTCTGTTTATTGCTATTCCCGGAGTGTCTGTTGATGGGCATCGTTTTATTCCTGATGCTATTAATAGGGGAGCCAGAGTTATTGTGGCAGAGCGAGAACCAGAAAGTTCTCTACAAGACAATATCTTGTGGATACAGGTTGATAATTCAAGACGTTCTGCATCTTTTATTGCCCGAAACTTCTATGGTAAGCCTGATAGGCAATTAACAATAATAGGTGTTACGGGCACAAACGGTAAAACAACAGTTGTCCATTTGCTTTATGAAGGAGCTAAAGGACTGGGTCTTAGATCAGGGCGAATTGGAACGATCGGATATGAATGGGAAGACCATTTTGAAAAAGCCACACATACTACACCAGACCCTATCACTTTATTCAAAGTATTAAGAAAAATGGTTGATTCTGGAATAACACATGTGTTTATGGAGGTTAGCAGTCATGCTTTGGCTCAGGATCGTGTGTCCGCTGTCCACTTTTCTGGAGCCATCTTCACCAATATCAGTCATGACCATCTTGATTATCACAAAACCATGCAAAACTATATCAGTGCAAAGAAGAAACTATTTGATATGCTTGATGAAAATGCGTGGGCTTTGGTAAATGTGGACGATAAGTATCATAAGCAAATGGTAGCATCTACAAAAGCAAAGATTTACACATTTGGTCTGAGAAGGTCGGCAGACTTTACCTGTAAAATACTGGAAATGGATATATACGGCACCCATCTGGATATTGATGGAAAGAGCACGCACATTCTCTTGCCGGGCATATTCAATGTTTACAATTTTCTTGCCGCCTATGGGGGGGTGAAATTGGCTACAGGTTATGATGATGAATCTATTTTACGTGTTTTATCCAGAATTGGTCCACCAAAAGGCAGGATGAATATTATCCGTGAAGGGGGCATTACTGCCATTGTGGATTATGCTCACACACCAGACGCTCTTAAAAAACTTCTTGAAACAATCAGACAAATTAGAATTCCAGACCAAAAAATAATTCTTGTGTTTGGGGCTGGGGGAGACAGAGATAAGGAAAAACGTCCTTTATTAGGAAGAATTGGAGCTCAATTGGCAGACATAGCCATTGTTACCTCTGATAATCCACGTAGTGAAGACCCACAGAAGATAATCCGTGAAATGCTTTCTGACCTTAATGCGCTTTATCGTAGAAAAACACTGTCTATAACCGACAGACGGGAAGCGATCAGGACTGCAGTAGCACTGGCTCATAAAGGAGACATAATAGTAATTGCAGGCAAAGGGCATGAAGAATATCAAGAGATTAAAGGTAAGCGAATTCCTTTCTCTGATTTTGAAGAAGTGGTGAATGCATTGCAGGAACGAAAACTTGCAAAACATTAATGAATGCTGTATTATTTGTTTACATATTTGGACAGGGAGTTTGATGTTCCGGGGGCTGGGGTCTTCCAGTTCATATCCTTCCGTGCCCTTATGTCAATTATTATCGCACTGTTTATTACCATGTGGTTGGGTAAGTATATTATAGCGTGGCTGAGGAAATGGCAAATAACAGACCCGCAAAGAGAACTGGACCTCCCAGAGCAAGAAAGAAAAGCACGTACACCAACAATGGGAGGATTAATGCTTATTGCCGGAACAGTAGTTCCTACACTTTTACTTGCCAAGTGGGACAATGTTTATATCTGGCTTCTTGTTATTGCAACATTATGGATGGGCTTTTGGGGATTCGTGGATGATTATATAAAAGTGAAGTTGAGGGACAAAGGAGGACTACGAGGAAAGTTCAAGATAATGGCTCAGGTTGGTTTAGGATTGTTAATCGGTTTAACACTTGCTTTTCATCCTGACGTTAGAGTAAGGTATTTCATTGACGAACCATTGCAGGCTTATAAGCAGATCTCTGAAGAAGAAAAAGCAACCTATCGTTATTATGATGCCAGAGAGTTTTCCACTACAATCCCATTTGTTAAAAACAACGAATTCAGATATGAGTGGATTGCCAAGGCTATTGGGTTGCCCGTTTCATTAACATGGATCGTCTTCACTATAGTGGTGATATTCATTAATACTGCAGTTTCCAATGCTGCTAACCTAACCGATGGATTGGATGGATTGGCTGCTGGTGTCTCTGCAATAGTTCTTTCCACTCTGGCAGTATTTGCTTACGTCTCAGGACACATTCTATTAGCCGACTATCTCAACATAATGTATATACCGGATATTGCGGAAGTTACAATATTTACTGCTGCTATTGTCGGTTCTTCAATAGGTTTTCTCTGGTATAACTCTTATCCTGCTGATGTCTTTATGGGTGATACAGGCAGTCTCATGCTGGGTTCTGTAATAGGGACTCTTGCGGTAATACTGCGTAAGGAACTTCTGTTGCCATTGCTATGTGGCGTCTTCCTTATTGAAGCACTCTCTGTAATTATTCAGGTAGCATATTTCAAGTGGACAAAACGCAAGTATGGGCAAGGTAAACGAATTTTTCTTATGGCGCCAATCCATCATCATTTCCAGAAAAAGGGATGGCATGAAAACAAAATAGTAGTAAGGTTCTGGATAATAAGCCTGTTTTTGGCTGCACTAACCCTGATAACGCTGAAATTGCGATGAAGTACGACGTGGTAATATTGGGTTCTGGGGAAAGTGGCATCGGTGCTACTTTACTGGCAGTCAAGAACAGGTATAGCGTATTTGTCTCTGATGCAGGCAGTATAAAGCCGGAGACGAAAAAACTATTTAATGACTTGGGTGTTGAATATGAAGAAGGGGGGCATACAGAAAAAGTCTTTATGGGCAAGGAAGTAGTCAAAAGCCCGGGAATTCCACCACATGCCGAGGTGATCAGAGAATTAGAGATAAGGAATATTCCTGTAATCTCTGATATAGAATTTGGCTATCGTTTTGCTGGTGGCAGGATAATAGCAGTGACTGGTACTGATGGTAAAACAACAACCGCGTCTTTAATTTATCACATTTTTAAGCATAGCGGATTGGACGTGGCTCTGTCAGGAAACGTAGGCAAGAGTTTTTGCAGGCAACTGTATGAACATGATGCCAGATGGCATGTTGTTGAGGTAAGCAGTTTCCAGTTGAAGTACATCAAACGATTTAGACCGCACATAGCCATTTTGCTCAATATTGCTAAGGACCATCTTGATTGGCATCCTTCTTTTGAAGATTACATCCAGTCAAAGTTCAACATCACTAAAAATCAGACCGTTGATGACCATTTCATTTTCAATGGCAATGATAAGACAATAATTAACTGGCTTAAAAGATTTCCAATTAAAGCCCGCAAACATCCATTCTTTCCAAATAAGAGACCCATGAGATACAGGGACCCAATAACTGGACGCATGATGGAAATTGACTCTCGTGCTGAACAGGTGGCACATCCCGCTTCCACAATGGCATCTGCAATAACTTCACGGTTGGCGGGAATTCCTGAAGAACAAATAAAGAGTGCTGTTCGTACATTCAAAAGACCGCCCCATCGCCTTGAGCCAGTAGCAGAAATTAAGGGAGTTCTTTTCATTAATGATTCAAAAGCGACTAATGTTAATTCGGCATGGTATGCTCTGGAAACGGTACCCAAGCCAATAGTATGGATAGCAGGGGGCGTGGATAAAGGAAATGATTATTCACCATTAATTCCATTGGTAGAAGAGAAAGTGAAAGCCATTGTATGTTTGGCTAAGGATTGTGCTTCTATCAAGTCTGCATTTGGAGGGCTGGTTCCCATTTACCATGTCACGTCTATGGAAGAAGCAGTAAGGAGAGCCTTTGAAGTGGCAAGTGAAGGGACGACAGTGCTTCTTTCTCCTGCCTGTGCCAGTTTTGACCTGTTTAATAATTACGCAGAACGGGGAGAGGCATTCAGGCGTGAGGTCTTGAGACTAAAACAGGAACTTGAGGTAAGTGAAGAATGATGACGGCACTGTTTAGCAAACTACGGGGTGATCGGGTTCTCTGGTTCGCCATTTTGATGCTTGCCCTTATTTCTATGCTTGTGGTGACCAGTGCCGTTGGGGTGCTGGGTATCCGCTACAAAGGCGGTGAAGTAGCATCCTATATGTTCAGACATGTAACTTTCCTATCTCTGGGTTTTATTGTTGCTTTCGTTGTTCATCGTATTAATCCCGTTGTTTTTCGCAAGATGGCTAATCTGTTGCTTGTCATTGCTATTGTTTTACTTATTATCACGCTTCTCAGAGGAGCAACGATTAATCAGGCACGCAGATGGCTCGTGATTCCCTTCACTGGATTGACTTTTCAGACTTCCGCCTTTGCACAGGTCGCCCTGCTAATTTACCTTTCTGCCCAATTATCCAGATTGCTTGGCAAAATAAAGGAAGCACTACGTAATGGGCAAAAGCCAGAAGACGCCTTTTCTTTGAGGGAATTAACAACCAGAATCATCTTGCCTGCTTCAATAGTGATTCTCTTGATCGCTTATGCAGACCTTTCAACTGCTCTCATGCTTGCCACAATTACCTTCATAATGCTTTTTGTTTCTCTGTTGCCATTCAAATACATCGTGCGAATAGGAGGGGCAGTAGTGCTCGTATTGGCACTATTCATAGGTGCCGTTGTTATGTTTAAAATAGGGCGGGGAGAAACATGGAAAAACAGAATAGAGAGGTATATTAAAGGAGAACCGTCTTATCAGGTTTTACAGGCTCAGATTGCCATTGCTAATGGAGGATTAACAGGAAGAGGAATAGGAAAGAGTGTTCAGAGATATTTCTTGCCACATCCATACTCAGATTACGTCTATGCCATCATTATTGAGGAATATGGGTTGATAGCGGGAATTATAATTCTGGTGCTTTATTTCACAATAATGTGGCGTAGCATACATCTGTTTACGAAGGCTACTAACCGTTTCATCGGTCTCTTGATTCTGGGAATTGGGTTAAGTATAACTTTTCAGGCATTATTGCACATTGGAGTAGTGAGTGGTTTGTTTCCTGCTACGGGATTGCCCTTACCCTTGATAAGCATGGGAGGAACGTCAATACTGTTTACTTTCTTCATGCTGGGCATGTTGTTGGGAGCCAGTGCAGTAGTAATTGAACAAAGTGATGGAAATGGATAGACCACTCAGGGTGTTGGTATCGGCAGGAGGAACAGGAGGGCATATATTTCCTGCAATAGCAGTGGCTCAATTTTTGCGTGATAAATATGATGCTGAGATATTGTTTGTAGGGGCTAAAGGAAAAATGGAAACTGAAATAGTTCCCAGATATGGCTTTCCTATAAAGACAGTATGGATTAGTGGTTTGCAGAGAAAGAAGTGGTGGGACAATCTTTTGCTACCATTAAAAATGTTTGTTAGCATAGTGCAAGCATATAATATTATTTCAACATTTAAGCCTGACGTTATATTTTCTCTCGGTGCCTATGTTAGCATACCTGTTGTGTGGGGGCGTTTTGCAAACAACATTCCTGTTGTTTTGCACGAACAAAACGCTATTCCCGGACTGGCTGTTCGCTTGCTGGCACCTAAAGCGTCAGTAATTACTCTTGTCCTGCCATCTAAAGAACTGGAAAAATATAGTCACGTTTACACCGGGAATCCAGTCAGAAAGGATATTCTGGAAAGCGAAAAGATCCCACGAACCGAAGCACTTAGTTATTTCAGGCTTGAGGACAGACCAACAGTGCTAATAACAGGAGGAAGTCTTGGGTCTGCCTTTTTCAATAAAATCATCGCTGAAGAGGGCTATAAAATCCTTGAAAAAGGTTATCAACTAATATGGCAAACGGGCAAACAGGAGGTTCCAAAAATCAAATGGAATTCCGAGGAATGGAGGGGAAGATTCTGGCAAGGAGAGTTTATTGATAAGATGGACTATGCTTATCGTGTTGCTGATGTCGTAGTATCACGGGCTGGTGCCAGTGCCCTCTCAGAATTGGCTACTATTGGCAAACCTGCTATTATTGTTCCGTCGCCTAACGTTGCTGATGACCATCAAAGGAAAAATGCTCTGTCCCTTGCACAACATGATGCCATCGTAATGATTGAAGAACACGAAAGAGAAAGACTAATCCCTGAAATAATTGAATTGCTTGAAGACAAAGAGCGAAGAAATTCTCTTTCACAGAGAATAAGGCAATTTGGAAACAGGGATGCCACACAGAAGATTGCCGAAATAATCATTGAACAGGCTAAAAAGTATAGACATGACCTTGCCTGAAAAGATATTTTTTGCTGGAATTGGCGGAATTGGTATGAGTGCTCTGGCACGATATTTAAATAGGGAAGGGCATTCCATTTATGGTTATGACAGGGCAAAAACGGATTTGACTGAAACACTCATCAAGGAAGGTATGGATGTAGTCTATTCGGAAGAAGAAGCACTGAAACTGATTGATAGAGAGAACCCGGAGTTAGTTGTATGGACGCCTGCCCTGTCCCTTGATGACCCACTTTTGAAAGGCGTTGTGGAGCGAGGCATTCCGATGGTTAAGCGTGCTGAATTGCTTGCTGAGATTGTAAACACAGGATTTTTAATTGCTGTTGCTGGAACACACGGCAAATCAACGACTTCAACGCTTATTACTTATCTCATGGAACGGGCAGGCGAGAAGCCAACTGCTTTCCTTGGTGCCATTCCGCTAAACTATGGGTCAAACTATGTGTCAGGAAATAATAACCTTTTTGTTGTTGAAGCAGATGAGTATGACAGATCATTTCTGTTGTTAAGACCGTCGGTGGCTGTAATAACTCACGTTGAATGGGACCACACAGACATCTATCCCACATTTGATGACTTTATTTCTGCTTTCAATCAATTTATCAGAAATATTAGGTCTGGAGGTAAATTGGTGATTAATGCCAAAGCCCTTGAACTGCTAACTGTTGATAGGGATGACATAGAAGTCATAACGTATGGTCTGGATGAGATGGATGCTATGGTCAGGGGGCATTCCTTCAGAATGATTCGTAAACCTCTTGAACTACCAGAGTTTTCCTTTACTGTTGACCTACCAGAACGCCAGATTGAAGTGTTTCAACCCATTTCACTACCCGGTAGTCATAATGCCTTCAACATTACAGGAGCCATTGCCACTCTCTATTCCATGAATTTGCCCGTCTCTGGACAGGAATTGAAAAACTTTAGAGGAATTGAACGGAGGTTTCAGATTTACTATGCTGACTACTTCAGGGCATTCATTGATGACTATGCCCATCATCCCACAGAAGTTAGAGAGGCTTTGAAAACAGTTAGAACACTGTATCCTGACGAAAAAATAATGGTTATTTTCCATCCGCATTTGTATAGCAGGACACAAGCATTTGCCAGAGAATTTGGAGAAGCACTTGGGGAGGCAGATGCAGTTGTTGTTACTGACATATATCCTGCTCGTGAAAAGCCAATAGAGGGAGTGGACCCTAATCTGATTCTCAAGTATGTTAATCATCCTGACAAATTCTATGTTTCCTTTGATTCCCTTGTGGACTTTGTAAGACGGAAAAGACCACGTGTTCTGGTAATCCTTGGAGCAGGAGACATTAATAAACTGGCAAAGCAATTTATGAATGTATTGATGGACAGGTGGTTTATGAAAAAAGGTGTTAAAAGATTAAAGCAGGAAGAAACAAGAAGGAGGCTTTTTGAAATAACAAAACACATCAAAGAAAAGGAGCCATTGTCTAAGCATACTACCTTGCGTATTGGCGGGGAAGCACTCTTTTTCGTTGAACCCGCTAACAAATCCGAACTTCTGGCTTTGCTTGAATTTATTGCAGAGAATGATTTGCCCTATTTTGTGCTGGGACGTGGCTCTAACTTGCTCGTTGGTGACTATGGGATGGATGCAATAGTTATGAATGTTGGTAAAGCGCTTAATTACTATGAGATTTATGAGAATGGGCGTGTTGTAGTGGGGGCTGGTGTTGACCTGCCCGCTTTCGTACTGAAAATGATAAAAGCAGGATTAGGGGGATTGGAACCGCTTGCAGGAATTCCGGGTACTGTGGGAGGTGCAGTATTGATGAACGCTGGTGCCTATGGCTCTGAAATCTTTGATTTTATTGAAGAAGTGGAAGTTTTCAGAGATGGTCAACTGCAACGCCTAAAGAAGCATCAGGTTAGGTATGCATATCGCTATACAGACCTGTATGATGCTATAATTCTGGAGGCAGTGCTAAAACTAAAACCAATAAGCAATATTGAAGAAGCATTGGAAAAACGCAGGAGTCTGCTTAAGAAAAGAAATACTTCTCAACCACTTAATAAACCAAACGCAGGGTGCATATTTAAAAACCCTTCTATTGAATTGCCTGCTGGTAAAATAATTGATGAACTTGGTTTAAAGGGCTACGCTGTCGGCGGAGCAATGGTCAGTCCCAAACATGCCAACTTTCTGATTAATGCTAATAACGCCACGGCGTTAGATATGCTTCGTTTGATAGAGCATGTGCGTAATGAAGTGTTCAACAAGCGGGGAATTCTTTTACAAATGGAGGTTCAAAAAATAGGAAAATTTGTGCCCGATGAGAGTGCAGGAGTTTAAGATGAGGGCAAAAAGATGGGCATATTATCTACTTTTTGTTATGCCTTTTGTAGTGTTAATGATTGGGGCTGTCCAGTGGAAACCAACTTTTCATCGGGTCAGATTGCAAGGGAATTTGCGTTTCGTAGATAGCACGGCTGTTTTGCAGATTATCGGCAAAGTTGACTCTATTAAACCATTTGAACTGGAACAAATAGAGAGGAAACTGGAAACATTAGAACCAGTTAAGGAAGCACATCTTTTCGTTGCTTATGATTCAACACTGGTTATACGAATACAGGAACATGTGCCCATTGCACGAATTATAACTGCTAATGGAGAAAACTATTACCTGACACAGGAGGGAACTATTTTTCCTGTTACCAGAGTTTCCAGACCAGTCTATGTCCCTGTGGTATTCTTGCCTCGTGATGTTTCAACATTTGGAGAATTAATACCTGAACTGACAGTATTAATTAAACACTTGCAGGATAACGATTTTGTTTATTCAACAATCGCCCATATAACATACTCTTCCACTGAAGGATGGATTTTGATAAGCAGAATAGACAGGCAAAAAGTAATAATCGGACACTCAAACAGTGATATTGAACATAAGATAAATAACCTTGAAAAATTCTACAAATTTCTTAAAGAACAAGGGCTTTGGGGCAGATACAGAACCATTGACTTGAGATATAAAAACCAACTTGTTGCTGGAAAATAGAGAAGCCATGGTACAAGAATTACGTCAACTGGCATCGGAACTGGAACAAAAGCCAATAGTGGCTATAGATATTGGAACAACTAAAATTTCTGTCATAATAGCCAGAGCATCTTTTGATGTTGATAAATACCTTTCCGAAGAAATGATAACGCCTAATAACTTGAAATTGATTATTAACGGCATCGGTGTTACGCCATCCTATGGCATGACAGAAGGAGGGATTTATAACATCATAAAAGTGAGTAACTCTATCAGAAGGGCTATTGACCTTGCCAAGACACAACTGGGAATTGATTCTAATAATCAATTTAAATCTGTGCTATATAGTGTGGCTGGTGTTGGGCTTGTAAAAGAGGAAATATCTCAGTCAATAAGTTTTGATGAACCGGGACATGTGATTACATATGACGATTTAAAAAGACTTTATGAGAGAGCAAAAAATAGTGCCACAAATAGTGATAATGTACTTCACATTATACCCACTGAATTTCACGTAAGGCAGGGGAACCGTGAATTGTCAATAAGACCAATAGACAACGAGATAATAGGGGCTGTTGGAGATGTTCTGATAGGGAAATTTACCCTTATTTCCATAGAGCAAAGGAATGTGAAGTCATTGGGGCAGGCTATTGAACAGGCAGGATTGAAACCAGACCACGTTATATTGCAACCACTGGCATCAACCATTGCTACCGCCACTAACCACGAGCAGGAAGTGGGTGTGTTGGTGATAGACATTGGTGGAGGCACTACAGATGTGCTATATATGGAGGACTACAGAGTGGAAGCCGTTGATTCTATTGACATTGCCGGAAATACCATTGATAATGATTTGGCTTTAATATTTAAGATTCCGAAAAAAGAAGCCCGAAAGATTAAAGAAGAATTTGGTTCTCTCATTCCAAGCAAAAAGAAGCAAACCGTTGTTGTAAAAGTGGAGGGCATGGGCAAAGACATTAAAGTTTCTGTGAATGACCTTGTTGGCGTTATGACTGCAAGATACTATGAACTGTTTGCTAAAGATGTTCCAATGGCACTGAGTAGCCTTAAAAATAAAGGAATATCACATGTTGTATTGACCGGGGGTGGTAGTGCAGTGAACGGAATAGAATTGATTGCACGGCAGGCTTTTCAGGATGCGGGAGTAAATGGATTATTCAGAAACGATGTCTTTGTTATTAAGAAGGGACCTGATTTGTGGATTGATAAAAAACAATCTACGGTGTCGTTCCCGCCAGACCCAAAATCTACATCATTAATCCATTCCACTGCCGTGGGAATGCTTGTCTATCACATTAGAGAATTGGTGGCAGACATTGTGCATGGAGAGAAACACAAGAATAATGAGACAGAAGGCAATTTCATGAAATCACTCAGCAGACTTTTCAGGGGGTGGTTTGGAGCGGATGCAGACATTGATAACGACGAAACCTTTTAATCATGACGGAGATAGTGCCAGTAGTTAAGGAGAGGGCTTCATGGGGAAAGGGCAGAATCAAATTGATAGGTGTTGGAACTGCCGGCATTCAGGTGGTTAATCATATCTTCAAAGATCTGCCTCAGGATGTTATGGCTATTTGTTGTGATACTGACGAAGAAGTTTTGAACGGAGTGGCGAGTGTGCATAAGGTCTTGCTGGGCAGGGAATCCCTCGGTGGACGGGGTTGTATGGGAGACCCTGATAAAGGTAGAATAGCAGGGGAGGAATCTCTGGGTGAATTGAAAAAGTTAGTAAAGGAGGACACAGAACTGGTCTTTTTCATTGCAGGAGTGGGCAAGGGCACTGGTAGTGGGGCATTGCCCGTAATTGCTGAAAATCTGCTTGCTGATAAGAAAGATGTAGCATCAATAGCAATATTACTGTATCCATTTAGCCCTGCTGGAAGGAGAGTAAGACATATAGCCGATAAATCCATTGAAGAAATCAAAAAGCACGTCAATGCTGTGATTGTTATTGACAACGACAATATTGTTGTGGGAGACAAGAGAATAGAAGATATTCTCAGAGACAGAAATGGTTTCATTAAAAACATTATACAGGGCATAATCTATTCGTCAAATCCGGGATTATACTTTTCCATCAAGCCTGCTGAATTAGGAGTATTGTTTAATAAAGGCAGAGAAGCACATGTTGGAATAAGCATTCAAACTAAAATAGATAAGCCAGACCTTGACTTAATGTTTGAACAAATCAGTTCCCATCCTTATCTAAAGCATGTTCTTAACTTCAAGCATGCTGATGCTATGTTCGTTTCATTTTTGTGGCATCCGTCCGTTGATGTAACGGGTGGCGTTGTTCATGCTTTGCGAAAAAAATTGGAATCTGAGGGAGCCAATGCTGAATTTCTGTTGGCAATGGGACAGGTGTCACAATTACCAGAAAAAAGTGCTATGTTGCTCATCATAGAGGTTAGTAATCAAACAGGCGAATATGAAGAAAATGAGGAAGTGAAACTCTGGGAAAAAGAAACGAAGCAAGAAGCCGTGGTGTCTGCATCCGCATCGGGAATACTCATTGAAGAAGCCGGAGACATTGTTCAGGAGGAACCAGTTCAGACGCTCAATCAAATTCCAGAGGTGAACAGTCAGGGGAACGAACAGTCGTCGGTGCAGAGCAGAGAAGAACGCAAAAAAATACCTGCATACGAACGGTTTAAGAACAATCCATTTTTGAAACGCATGCCTACATTATTCAAAACAAACGACGATAGCGAAGATGATGAGGAAGTGCCACGAGACAAAACAATACCTTATCTTAAAGATAAACCAGATTAGTTCATATTGGACTTATAAGCCTGATGAATTTTTCCGCTAACTGGTCTCAGTTCAAGGAGGTCAAAATATTTGTGGAGAACATTTTTCAGTCGTTCCTTCCCTTCGCTAATCCTGTCCATTAGTTCTTCCAGTTCTCTTGTGAATTCTTCTGAAAGGAGTCGTCGTTTGGCTTGCTTGATAGGACAGGAATCCATAAGGCATTTATATACCTGTTTGCCCAGATTCGTGGCATATAGGCGTCCTCGGTGTTCAATAACATAGCCTCTTTGAAGCAAAGTCTCTACTATCTTAGCATATGTTGATGGACGACCAAGTTTTCGCTCTTTCATTGTTTTGATTAGTTCACCTTGAGTAAAAGGAAATTCAAGAGGTCTGTAAGTTAATTTTATGTTGGATATTACAAGTGGCTTTGAGGGGTCTATGGCTTCAAGATGGATGAATTTGTTGGCAAACCTCAGGAAACCATCAAATTCAATACTGGAAATGACAGTTTTTTTAGTGATTTCTTGTCCATCTTTAGCGATAACCGAGATTGTTGCCTGTAGAACCTTAGCAGGAGCAGATTGTGAAGCCATAAACCAATTAAAAATCAGGTCGTATAGTTTCAAAGCATTCTGGGGGTCAGAAAAAGTATATATACCAGAGGATATTTGGACTTTGAGGTCATCGGGCGTAATGGGTCTTGTTGGTCTGATGGCTTCGTGTGTTCCTTCTTTGCCCCAATGCCTTGGGTAGAAGTAATTATTGCCTACATGCTGTGTAATAAAAGGCTTGGCTACTGCATAAATTCCAGTGTCTGAAACATGGGTACTATCAGTACGGTGATATGTAATAAGACCATTTTCAAACAACTCTTGCAATAATTTCATTGTTTTGTTGACGTCTAATCGTAATAATGAATTGGCTTCTTGCAGTATTTTGTCTGTCGTGAAGGGGGGAGCAGGATTCTTATTGACTTCTTCTGTACTTGTTATGACAACTTTTGCTGTTTTAAGTAGGGCAATGATGTTTTTAACATTTTCTTTGTTGGGCACTGCAATTTCAAAAGAGACATTTTGAACCTTGAATTGTATCACAGGCACTTTAGTGCGAGCCTTAGTAGTGCGGTCAATTACCCATTTGAGGACAGGAGTTTGAACTCTACCTGCTGACAAAGTTGTATTCTTGAATTTTTTCCATAAGTATTGTGAGAAATAAAATCCTACCCATCGGTCTGCTATGCGACGAGCAATTTGTGCTTTAACCCAATCAAAGTTCACTATTCTTGCTTCTTGGATGGCTTTCCTAAAACCATAAGGCGTTATTTCATGAAATTCGCTTCTAAGAATGTTTGTTTGGTAGGGTCTTATAGCATGCCAGTTATCAAAGCCAATTTTTTCACCTTCTGTGTCCGGGTCAGTAGCAATGATGACTTGATCAACTTGAAAAGCCAATTTGCGCAAACCGTCAATAATTTCTTTTTTATCTGAAATAGGACTTCCCTGACATTGGGATGGAGGGTCATCATCTGTAAATTGTATCCTTCCTTTGTCTGTATCGCAATATTTTATTGTGTTATATACTGGGAGGAAGTCTTCGTCACCACCGGACCGAACGCCCCAGAAGCCATCTTCTGTGACAAGGTCTGTTATGTGTCCCAATGAAGCAGTGAAAATCCACATTCTGTCTGCTCCGGGAACTTCATAGGCTATGAGCCCATCGGTTTTTCTCATCTGGGGGGTTCCAATGAAGGAGGCGAGAGTCTTTGCTTTGGTTGGCGATTCCACTATTACAAGTGTTGAAGAAAAGGACGGTCTGTTGCGTTTTTCTGTTTCCTGTCGTGATTTGATGAGACGCTGTTTAATGTCATTAAGGTCAATCTCATCCAAGTCTTTAAATTGAAATTGTGAGGAAGGGAAAAATATATTGAGGCGTTTCTCAAGGCTGTTCATGGCTTTCGGCTCTGTATATAACACTACCGATAGACCTTCTGTCAAACCGTGTGGAGTGAGTCGGCTTGTCCTTCCAGATGCCTGCACATAACTGGTAGCATCACCAATGATAATATGCCATTGATTCTCTATATACTTGAGAAACACATCTTCCGATTGGTTTAAAATGTGTTGCACCTCTGGATTGCTTAACCATTCCTGAAGAGTTTGCGCAATGCCTTCTAATTTGGCTTTTAGTGTAGGATTTCGTTCAACCGCTTGACTACTGAGATGCCTTTTATCTCGCAAAAATTGAATCCACGAGAAGGCACGAGCACGCAGTTCCTCTGGAAGTGCATTAACAATGTTTATCAACAGAACATAGAGGCGAGAGGGAACAGGTTCCTGCTTTAAGGGAAAAAGAAATACGGGTGGTTCAAGGAATATGGCGTATTTAAGCACTGTGGGAAGGTCTATGCCTCTCACAAGAGGATTCATAGCATGCGCTATCCCTACTGCCACATCAAAAGAGCCAGATTGCATTATTTCAATCAATTCATCTGTATTATAGTCTGCATATGAAATGGCATTTATCCCATGGTTTCTTAAGTGCTCAATAACATTATCAATGTATTTACTGCCAAGAATTGGAGACAGAAATACTAAACCACCACTGCCCAATTGCTTTATTAAACCTACGGCAGTGTTTAAAACCTCCTCTAAGTTGGCACATTCCTTTTTGACATCCGTTATTTGCCTCAATGTTGTTATGCTTCGTTGAATATCAAATCCAAGCAGTCGTTTGAAAAGCCTGATTTGTGCTGGGCGAGGTTTTAGGGTTGCTGACGAAATAACCAGTTGTTTGTTTATTCTCTTTTGTGCTTGTTCATACAATTTGTTCAGTTCATCAAAGGATAAATTGGGCTCAATGGCTTTCTTTATTAAAGGAGTGGGAATATTTAGAAATAGCATTAGTCGTTCAACACTGCGAGGTTGCTTAAGAAAAGAATCCACATCATCAATGAACACAAAAGAAAAAGGAACATTCCTTAATTCATTGAGATGGCTGTAAAAGAACCTTGTGGTGCCTATTAAAACATCGTATTCCCCCTGTTCGTACTGTTTTTTTACTCTGGCGGAACTTTTGTAAAACAAAATTTTCTTTGATGACCCTGTTTGTTGAGCGTATGTGGATAATCTGGCAAAAACCTGTTCCCCGAGTAATCTGGTTGGCACCAAAATAAGCACTTTGCCATCAACGAAAAGGCTCAAGGTAAGTCCCCAAGTGGTTTTTCCCAATCCGGGAGGAGACATTATTGCAAATGACTCACCAAGGAAAAATCTTTTTGTCCATAACAGTTGGAGTCGTGCTATGTCAAAGCCTGTTGCCAGTTTGAAAAAAGATGAAAATTCGTTAGTTAATTTCTGTGTTTCCGCAAACTTTTTGAATAATCCTTTATTCATGTTGACCTTTTCGGGAAGTGGGTCAGGAATACATTGACGGCAGGGCATACCCAACCATAGCCTGTCATTGTCTATTTCACCACCACAAACAGGGCATAATTTCTTATATACACTTATCCAATCCACTTTTTCCATAGTTTCCATCATTTAGCAATGCTAACATACTCAAGATTAAACATTCCCATATCATTGATTTTGAAGCCTTTAATTCGCTTGGACAGAAGCCGAAGAGCCTGATCGTGAAATAACACTATGACAGGAGCCTGTTCAATAATGACACTATCCATTTTTTTATAAAGTTCCTGCCTTTTCTTTTGGTCAAAGGTTGTCAAGGCTTGTTCATAGAGACTGTCAAAGAATGGATTACTAAAACGAGTGTAGTTGGGAGGAGCAGGCATTTTGCTATAAAAGACAACGAGAAAGGTTTCAGGGTCAGGATAATCGGCAATCCATGACCCCCTGAATATAGGAAGCCTTCCTTTCACCATCATTTCTCTAAGAGTGGCTGGTTGCATCACTTCAATGTTGGTTTTAATACCAAGATTATCTTCCCACTGTTTTTGGACAATAAGCATGTAATCCAAGTACGTTGGAGGAGTGTAAATCGTAAGTTCTGGAAATCCTTTACCACCCGGAAAGCCTGCCTGTGCAAGCAACTTACTGGCAAGAGAAGGATTGTAGGGAGGAATAGTTTCTGGTTTTGTCCATAATCCCGGATGAACAAATCCGGAAGTGAAAGTCAATCCCAGACCATATTTGCTGGTCCCTATCAAGTTCTGTCTGTCTATAGCGAGAGACAGTGCTTTTCTGACCATTGGGTTTAGTAGTACACGATGGGCTGGGTCAAGGGCATTAGAGTCCAAAAGAAAGCCAAGGTATTCCGTATTGAGAAAATTGTGTTTAACTGGTTTGGCAATTTTCAGAATGTTGTCGTATATTTTGCCAGTTCTATCCATTATTTTGTTTAAAACAGGAGGAGAACCTGCAGTAATGAAATCTAACTTGTTCTGCAAGAACATGTGTAGTTCAATCTGAGGGTCCGTGATGAATGATACGAATATGCCATCCAAATATGGCAAACGATTCCCCTTTGGGTCTTTTTTCCAATAATCTTCATTTTTGACTAATACCAGTGCTTCTTCTTCCCATGTCTTTAATTTGAAGGGACCTGTTCCGTCGGCATATCTGTGCAGGTCTTTATACCTTTCTTTAATGGCTTTTCTGGAAATAATGCTTGCATATGGCATGGTTAACATATACAGGAAAGGAGCAAAGGGTCTTTCCAAATAAATGTCAATAATGGAGTCGTTGACCACCACGAATGGAGAATCCTGTCTCACCCTATCGTTAAATATCCATGCCCCCGGAGCCGCTACTTCAGGGTCTATGAGTCTATAAAAGGATTCTGCTACATCACGTGCTGTCAAAGGTTCCTTACTGTAATGAAATTTTACGTTCCGTCTGAGATAAAATCTATATCTTTTGCCACTGTCAAGAATTTCCCATTTGGTAGCCAGTTCTGGTTGTAAATTCATATTTGAGTCAACTGTTACCAGAGTTTCATAAATCTGTGAAACAAGCCACATTTTGTGTTGTGTTGTAGCAAAGCCGGGGTCAAGACTGTTTATTTCAACCGAAATGTTCATTCTGAAAAAGTTCTTTTCTGAGTCTTCGTCGGTTTGAGAACAGGATAGGAGTATTGGAGTTATGATCAGTACTTTTGGTAGATATCGGCATGTGTCAAAGCACATTCTTATCATATTGAGCATAGTGGCTGTTAACATGTTCAAAAAATTTATTTGGTTCACTGTGTTACTAATATCTTAACGTGAGTTATTAAGTTAGAATTGGTTGAAGTTGCCTGTTCATAAGTTATAAGTATAATTTGATGCATTAGATTTTGTGGCACGACAACTCTAACATTATTCACTTTTATGTGTTTTCCTGTTATTGTTGTTATGCCAAGAATTTGCTGACAATTGTTTATTGTTGAAAGAAGTGTCCCATGCGGAGAGATAATCTGGCACTGGCTATGAAAGTAGGAGGGAGTTCTGCTTGATATAATTGTATCAGACGAAGGCTGTGTTGGTAAAGAAAGGACTGCTATAACAGGAAGATGGTCTGCACAAAAGTAAAGGGAACGAGCAATGGAGTCTGGAACAGGGATGGGAGGAGGGTCAAGAATTGATTTATTAAAATGATTTCCGTCTTGCCCGAAAACATAGAAGGTATCCCATTGAAAAGGAGGTTCAAAATATCTAACGGAAGGAAGGATAAAATCAAAGCGGTCATCCAAGCCCCCTGTGGCACCACCATCTGACAAAAGCGTGTCCCGTGTGGATTGTGTGTGATATAGCGAAAACAGAGCATTGTTGTTCCATGTGCCTGCCGGGAAGGGGTCCACGAGTCTAAAGCGAGGGTCCGGATGATTGGTTAGCAACTGATACGAAGTGTCATCGGCAGTGTAGAAATTTAGATCGCCCGTCAAGATCCACTTATTCACATTCCATGCTGATAGGCTGTCCAGAAGGGCTTCAACCATCCACCTTCTTTGTTGTTCATTGGTTGTGCTGGAACCTGCTTTGAGATGGGCAACTGCAATGATTAGAGTTAAACTGTCTGCAACAGAAAGCCAGTAAACAGGAATGTCCCTGACAAGAGTCTCAACGGTTCTCTGTTTGATAAAAGATACTTTGTCTTTTTTATAAAGTAACACATTTACTACAGTGCCACCAGAAACATTAGACCACGGAGCCAATGTCCAAGAAGTGTCAATAGTTTTCAATGCCCGTTCAAGGGAATCAGGATAATCAGGAAGCACTTCATTAATGCACAGAATATCGGGATTTACATACGCTATCACTGGAAGGCATAAAGAATCTTTAACAGAAAGGTCCTGAGAACCATACCTTAGCATATTATACTGCATAATAATCAAAGAGTCCTGTGTCAGGGATACTTTGGCAATCAAAAGCATGCAGAAGAATGTCCAACGGGCAAAAATTGAATGTTTCATCCTAAGCAAAGGTAAGGCAATTGTTCTGTGCGTAAAAAAGTAAAACGTTATATGTTTGCAAATAGATAGGAAAAAAGTGGACGGAACACAAAGACTAAACAGGATTATTGAGAAGTTTATAGTGATACTGCTCTTTCTTGCGACTAGTGTTTCAATAATTGTAACTTTTTCCATTATTTATATTATTTTTAGTGAAGCGATTCCTTTCTTCAAAGAGGTCTCTCTGGTAGAATTTCTTACCGACACCCAATGGACACCTTTATTTACACAGAAACATTATGGGATTTTGCCATTGTTGGTTGGGACCCTATTAACATCATTGATAGCACTACTGGTAGCAGTCCCGTCAGGAATAGTGATAGCCGTGTTCTTAAACGAATATGTTTCTGCAAAAGTGAGAGATGTTATAAAGCCTATTATTGAATTGCTGGCACTTGTTCCAACAGTTGTATATGGATATTTCGCATTGCTTATCGTAACACCGGCACTTCAAAAAATTATTCCCGATTTGCAATCATTTAATGCCCTTTCTGCCGGTTTAGTTATGGGAATGATGATTCTGCCAATGATTGCCAGTTTAACCGATGATGCTATAAAAAGTGTCCCGAGGTCTTTACGAGAGGCTGCTTATGGATTGGGAGCAACGCGTTTTCAGACATCTTTTAAAGTTCTTATTCCTGCAGCCAGTTACGGAATAGTTGCTGCTGTGATGCTGGCTATTGCTCGTGCTTTCGGAGAAACAATGATAGTAACCATTGCCGCAGGACAATTTCCTATTCTTACCTTTGACCCGCGCCAGCCTGTTGAAACCATCACTGCTTATATTGTTCAAGTTACTATGGGAGATGTGCCACATGATTCCCTTGAGTATAGGACAGTATTTGCCGCAGCTCTTGTTCTGTTTTTGCTCACTTCCATAGCCACATCACTTAGTTTTTACGTAAGGCGTAAAATGGCAATGTTGAAGTGATGACGAAAGCGCGATTTATTGATAGGCTTTTTGCTGTGACAGGATGGCTGGTTACAGTAGTTAGTTTGTTCATACTGGCATTGTTTATTGGAGTGACGTTGAAAATTGGCATTGAGAAGTTGAACCTTGACTTTCTGATGGGCTATCCATCTCGTTTCCCGGAACGTGCAGGAATCTTGCCTGCCCTGCTTGGTACCTTCTGGTTATTTATCCTTACCTTAATTATTACTGTTCCCATTGGTGTTTCTGCAGCTATCTTCCTTGAAGAGTTTATGAAGCCCGGCAGGTGGGCAACAATAATAGAATTCACTATTTACAACTTATCTGGTGTCCCGTCTGTCATTTATGGACTTTTGGGATTGCAATTCTTTGTCAGATGGTTTGGGTGGGGACCAACACTTATAAGTGGAGCTGCCACCCTTGCTTTGTTAATCCTGCCTGTTGTTATAGTGGCGTCCAGAGAGGCGTTGCGAGCAGTCCCCAATACAATCAGAGAAGCCGCTCTTGCTCTTGGTGCAACACGGTGGCAAACGGTGTGGCATCAAGTGTTGCCTGCTGCTGGTCCCGGCATTGCAACGGGGGTAATTCTTGCTTTGTCAAGGGCTGTCGGAGAAACTGCCCCCATTCTGGTGATTGGTGCCGCTGGATTCATTGCTTTCCTGCCCAAAAGCCCCTTTGATGATTTTACTGCCCTGCCTGTTCAAATATTCAACTGGGTGTCAAGACCACAGCAGGGATTCATTGTTACCGCTGCAGCAGCTATAATAGTTCTTTTGGGCTTAGTCTTCTTGCTCAATGGAATAGCTATTTTTCTACGCTGGAAGTGGCAAAAACGACAAAAGTGGTAAACCATTTATTTTTTCTTTTGTAATTTTGCAAAAAAGAACAGAAAATGGCTGAAGGAAAAGGTAACAAAGGAAGGATAATTCTCTTGATTCTTCTGCTGCTGTTTATTGGACTAAGTGGAGTGCTTTTCTACAACAATATGCAGGTTAAAAAAGAACATCAGAAAACACAGGAGGAACTTCAAAAAACTATTGAATTAAAAACACAATTGGAGAGCGAATTAACTGCTTTAAAACAAGAGTTAGAGTCTTATAAAGGGGAAAATGAGAAGTTAAATGCTTTAATAGAAGCCAAGCAGAGGGAATTGGATTCCATTATAAATGTGGTCAGAAAGTGGAAGGGCAGCTACTTTGCTCTCAAAAAGAAATATAATGCCATTGTTGCTGAAAAAGAGAAGCTGCTTGCTCAAATAGATTCGTTGGTCAAAGCAAATCAAGCCTTGACCCAGGAAAACGTCCAGTTGAAGCAAAATCTTGAAGAGGAACAGAAAAGGCGTCAACAACTTGAAGAGAAGATTCAGAATAGCCAGATGTTGAGAGCAGGTAATGTAAAAGGCTGGGGGTTGCGTGAGAAAGCAGGTCAAAAGGTAAAAACCTATAATTACAAGAAAGCGAAGGAAATTCAAGTTTGCTTTGATGTACTCAAGCATCCTATTGTTCAACCGGGAACTAAAACAGTATATGTTAGAATTATCAGCCCAGCACAGCAGATTTTCTATGATGAAAATCTGGGTTCGGGACGCTTCAAAGACCTTGATATGAATGCAGAATTACAATATACTACCAAACTGACTTTTGATTACACAGGAGAGGATAAGAACCTGTGTGTTGTATGGCCCGAAACTGAAAAGCAAGAGTTCTTGCCAGGAAAATATCAGGTTGAGGTTTATATAGACGGGCACGTTGGAGGCTTTGGAGACTTTGAACTCAAGAAAGGATTGTTTGTTAAGTAATAAAAGTTTTTGATGTAGCAACTACAATTTGCTTTGGCAAAAGGGAAAGTGTTGTAGTAGTGAGGACTCTATTCGACTTCCTTAATCAAAAGGGAGACAAAGAAGATAGTTTAGAGAACAAGCCAACAGTTAGAGTTGACCCTAAGATACATCCTTCATGGAAGGAAATTCTGAAAGAAGAGTTTGAAAAGCCTTATTTTGCAAGGATAAAGCAATTTCTTATTGAGGAAAAGAAAAAGGGATACACTATCTATCCGCCAGGACCTTTGATTTTCAACGCTTATAATCAAACACCCTTTGAGCAAGTTAAAGTTGTTATTCTGGGGCAGGACCCCTATCATGGACCAAGGCAAGCAATGGGACTATGTTTCTCTGTCCCTGATGATGTTCCTATCCCACCATCTCTGCAGAATATATTTAAGGAATTGCATGAGGACTTAGGCATTCCTATTCCAAAGACGGGAAACTTGACACCATGGGCAAGACGGGGCGTATTCCTTCTCAACGCTATACTTACTGTCAGGGGGGGGCAGCCGGGCAGTCATAGGGGTATAGGATGGGAAATTTTCACAGATGCTACTATTAGAAAGATAAGTGAATTGAAGGAGGGAGTTGTCTTTATGTTATGGGGAAAATTCGCCCAAGAGAAAGAAAGGTTAATAGACCCACGAAAACATCTTATTCTCAAAGCACCCCATCCTTCACCATATTCCGCTAAATATGGCTTCTTTGGATGCAGGCATTTTTCTAAGGCTAACGCTTATCTTAAATCCATAGGAAAAGAACCTGTTGATTGGAGATTACCTTGAACCGTTGTAGCCACTCTAATTAATAAACACACTAAATGAAGAAGGTTCATTACCATCCACGTTGATAATTATTGTGAATTCTCCCTTTTTATCTGCAAATACAAGTTCGAGGAATAGTTTGTTGCTGAAAGTGTTACTTAGGACCACATTGCCGTCAGAATCTTTGATTGTATAAGTTCCAGAGGAAGGTTCTACAAAAAATACAAATACCGTGTTTCCTGATACTGACCATTTGACCGTGCTGGTACCAGATTCTTCAATAGTGACAATATGTTTGCCAACTGTTTTTTTCTTGCCTTTGTCGTTAATCACTATAAGCTTATACACGTATGTTCCTGGCTCAAGCGTTTCGGAGAAAGTATAGGAAGAAGCCACTGATGCACTGGCAGAAAAGGCTTCTTTGAATTTGCCTAAGCCTTTCTTCTTTCTTAAAAGAATTACTTCCTTAGCATTCAAATGTTCAAGTCCTTCCCATTGAAGAGTTACCATGCTATTGGAAGCAGATACATTAAATTTTTGAATTACAGGCACGAATGCTAAGAACCAGAGTATTAAAAATAAAAGTATCAAAAAATTGCCCCCCTTTCCCATCACACTGGTGTTTCTATATTTAGAAACGTCATTTTATAAAGAATGGTTGCACATTCAAGGCAAATTAAAACCAATCATTTGGTGTAATATTGTAAGCATGAATGGTGAAAAAGAAATAAATGTTTGGTTTGAGGCGGGTTTATTACCGACAAGCAGACATCCTTTGAATGTTAAAGTTGAACGTGCAGAGGGACCATTTATTTACGGGAAAGGCAAAAGGTATGTTGACCTAATTTCCGGAATTGCCGTTAACATTATAGGACACAGGCATCCGTATGTAATTAAAGCGGTGAAAGAACAGCTTGATAGGTATGACCATGTGATGGTATATGGAGATTTTGTTCTGGACATTCAAATGGCTTATGCTCGTGCTTTGACAGACCTGTTGCCTTCTTCATTGAATACTGTGTTTTTCACTAATTCAGGTAGTGAAGCTATTGATGGAGCCATTAAACTGGCACGTCGTTATACAGGGAAAGCAAAAGTTATTGCTTTTAAGAATGCATATCATGGGTCAACATATGGGGCGTGGACGTTGGCTTCTCATTCTGACATAACTCAAGGTATGGAACCCTTACTTCCTGAAGTGTATCACGCAGAATTTAACAATATTGAAAGTGTAAAGAGATTAATTGATGAGCATGTTGCTTGTGTTATTGTGGAACCTGTGCAGGGGGAAGCAGGGGTGGTACCTGCCAAGCCAGAATTCTTAAAGGAACTAAGGGGATTGTGTCGTGATGTAGGTGCTTTGCTGATTTTTGATGAAGTGCAGACGGCATTTGGCAGGACGGGGTCCCTTTTTGCTTTTGAGAACTATGGTGTAATTCCAGATGTTCTGGTGCTTGCCAAGGCTCTTGGTGGTGGTTTTCCCTTGGGAGCGTTCATTTCAAGCAAAGAAATAATGGGTTCTTTACTTGACCCGCCCTTTGGACACATTACTACTTACGGAGGGCATCCTATTTCGTGTGCTGCAGGCAAAGCAACATTGGAAGTACTTATTGAAGATAAAATAGTGTCTGAAAAAATCCCACGTCTGGAAAACATAATTAAAGAGGTTTTTAGTGAAGAACTGGGTGAAGTAGAGGGAGTGTCGTTTACAGTAGTGGGAATAATGGGAGCAATTCACTTGCCTGAAAAGGAAATAACTGACACAGTAATTCGCAGAGTGATAAATGAACACCAGATTATAGTTGATTGGTTTTTGTTTGCTGAAACGGGAATAAGAATTTATCCGCCTGCCATCATTGATGAGGGTCTGTTAGCACACTCTTTGAAGACCATAGCAGGTGTTATTAAGAGCGAAATAAATAAGAGATGAGTTTTATTACTGCCGTCGTCATATACCTTGCCATCCTGACCATATTGGGTTATATACTTGGGCGACAAGGAACAAGTATGGACTTTTATCTCGCAGGCAGAAACAGTAAGTGGTGGGCTGTTGCATTTGGTATGGTTGGCACAACACTGTCTGGAATAACTTTCATATCTGTGCCCGGATGGACATTAACCAATAACTGGCATTATTTACAAATGGTATTTGGCTATGTATTAGGATACTGGGTTATTGCCCTTGTTCTCTTGCCCGTCTATTACAGGTATAATGTGACTACTGTTTATGAAGTTTTGGTGCCTACTTTGGGCATTCATGGTCGTCGCGCTGGTGCCATCCTTTTCTTAATTGCCCGTATTATTGGCGCTTCTTTAAGATTGTATATTGTAGCTTTCGTTATGTATGAGTTTATAATGGGCAGGACATTACCATTTCCGTTGTTAGTATTCATACTGGTTTCCATCATGTGGATATACACTTTTCAGGGAGGTATAAAAACAATTGTCTGGACTGATGTGGTTCAGACTGTAGCTATGCTTTCTGCTTTGATAATTACAATATTTGTTGCTTTTGACATTGCAGAGTTGTCATTTATATCCCTTCTTGAAATGCCAAATGCTGAAATTTTTGACTGGAATCCTGAAAGTCCTTCATATTTCTGGAAGTACTTTATAAGTGGTGCATTGTTTGCTATTGTTATGACCGGGCTTGACCAGGATATGATGCAAAAAAATTTATCATGTCCTTCTCTTCGTGATTCGCAGAAGAATGTTTTTACCTTTTCAATCCTATTGGTGCTTGTGAATATATTGTTTTTGTTTCTTGGACTTGTTCTCATAGGTTATGCAAAGCAATTTAATATACCATTACCTGAGAAATCGGACGCCTTGTATCCCATGTTAGCCATCAGACACATGCCCCAAATAGCGGGAATATCTTTTTTAGTTGGGTTGGTAGCTGCCGCTCTGTCAAGTGCCGATTCTGCTATAACGGGATTAACCACTTCTGTTATGGTGGACTTTGATAAGGAAGGAAAGTGGAACAGGAAGATGGTTCATCTTGCAATGGCTTTAATTATTGGCATAATGGCAACAACCTTTTTTGTGTTGCATAATGATGCAGTAATAAGCATGTTGTTCAAGTATTCTGCATATTTTTACGGTCCACTGCTGGGATTGTTTGTATATGCTATGCTGAAGTTCAAGAGACCAGGGCACTTATGGCTCTGGCTTTCTGTAATCGTTTCCCCCATACTAACTATTGTACTGGAATATTTAATTTCTGCTTACACTGGCTATAAATTCAGTTTTGAACACATACTTCTTATTGCTGCAATAACGTTTTTTATACTGCTAATCGGTGGTAAATTACATAGGTTGTGAGGTTTTTGCTATTTATTCTGGTTTTCGTGGGGACAATATATGGGCAAACCTATATTTTCATCCCTATGGATGATGAACAGACTCAACATTTGCAGGCATACGGTATTGTTTATCGTTCTCTGGCTCGTGGTAACATAGTTGAGTGGCTTCTTAACTATAGAGGAGGCTCGTTCTTAATGCCATATGAAGAAACCGCACGGCTGGACTGCGACCTTCGTGGAGTGAAATATGAAGTTATAACAGAGACGCAGAGACAGGCAATCCTTGATTATATCGCACGTCCCGATGTTAATATGGATGTTATGAGATTGGAGAAAGCCCCGAGAATAGCTGTTTATGCACCCCCAGACATAGAGCCGTGGGATGATGCTGTTTTGTTGGTCTTAGAGTTTACAGACATTCCTTATGATAAAATTTATGATGATGAGGTTCTGGCAGGTGAACTGGTTAACTATGATTGGTTGCATCTTCATCATGAGGACTTCACAGGACAATTTGGCAAGTTTTACGCTGCTTATGCCCACACGCGCTGGTATCAAGCTCGTGTTGAGTTTCTGACCAACATAGCAAAAAAACACGGCTTCTCATCGGTGGCAGAATTGAAACTGGCTGTTGCAAAGAAAATAAAGGAGTTTGTAGCTGGTGGAGGCTATTTGTTTGCTATGTGTTCAGGCACAGATACTTATGATATCGCCCTTGCTGCTGAGAATACTGATATTTGTGAAACACCGTTTGATGGAGACCCTGCAGACCCTGATTGTAATGAAAAATTGGACTTCTCAAAAACTCTTGCCTTCTGGAATTTCAGGGTAATAACAAATCCATACGTATATGAGTTTTCAGATATAGACATGACTAACAAAAGGAAAGTGCCAAGGGAAAAGGATTATTTTACTTTATTTGAATTTTCTGCTAAGCTGGACCCGATTCCCACTATGTTGACTCAAAATCACACTCATGTGATTCGCGGCTTCATGGGACAAACAACCGCTTTTGATAAAACCAAAATAAAGCCTTATGTTACTATTCTGGCGGAAAATAGAGAGGCAGGGGAGGCACGATATATATATGCACAATACGGAAAAGGATTTTTGGCTTTCTACGGAGGACACGACCCTGAAGACTATCAACATTTTGTTGGTGACCCGCCCACGGATTTAAAGCAATATCCGACTTCGCCAGGTTATAGGCTCATCTTAAATAACGTCTTGTTTCCTGCTGCAAAACCCAAGAAAAAGAAAACCTGATGTTACTAATGGAGAGGGAAAACAAACGAAGGCAATATCAGAGAGTTCTTAAAG
>WFXT01000176.1 GCA_015490475.1 Bacteroidota bacterium | reverse complement strand
GAGAAAATAAAGTGCATAGCTACTGGTGGATAACAAAATCCAGATGGGATAAAGAAAAAAGACAATACGTTGACAGAACAACTATTATGCGGGTGAGCGAAGGACAGTTGGAACAAATAGGGATAGAGCGTCTGCGCAAATGGCTGGCTATTGCCTCGGACAAGGGAGAGTCTCACCTGTGGGCACTGGACAGAGCAAGCCAAGAGGCACAAAGGGAAAAGGAAAGGGGAAACAGAGGAGCCAACATAAAGGATATATCTTGCTATGGTGGATTGTATGTATTCTATCAGGTAGCTAGGCATGTGTATGGTAATCATCGTTTCAAAAGTCCACTGTGGTATTTAATCATGTTGATGATAAGTTCACGGCTTCGGTTTCCGGGTAGTAGTAAGTTGAAAATCAGCAGGTTGTGGGAGCGTGAGCGAGCCTTATGGGAAGCAGTGGGTATTTCAACCAAAGCCAACGTTGACAAGCTGTACAGGGCACTGGACTGGTTAAACAAGCGCTGGAGTAGGATAGTCAAGGGACATTTGAAGAACTATGGCATGAAGCGATTGCTGTTATTTGATGTAACCAGTTTGTGGATTGAGGGTGAATCTATTGTGCTTGGTAAATTTGGCTATAGTCGTGATGGGAAGCAGGGCAAGAGGCAGATAATCGTAGGCATCATAGCGGGAGATGGAGGCTATGGGATAGATGTAGAGATGTTTACGGGCAATACATCTGATGTGGAAGTATTCCGCCGTTGGGTCAAGGAACAGGCAAACAAATATCAATTAGAAGAGGTGGTATTGATAGGCGATGGAGCCATGTTGCCACCAGTAGAACAGAAGCGTTTGAGTCAGGAAGGCATTAAGTTCATAGGCAGGATGAGCATAACACAAGTAAATAAGTTGCTAAGGGAGAAAAATGTTAAATTAGACCTGTGGGATAGCAAGATACAGGAAGTGGAATTAGACAATGGGGAGCGAGTGGTGTTGACTTTGAGTGAAGTGAGGAGGGAGCGAGAATGGAGAACACTTCTGAGGAGATTAAGACGGATTCATGAAGCTTTGAGACGGGTGCGTCAAAAAGTGTTAAAAGGACACCTAACCAAAGCAGAGGAGATATGGAAAGAAGTTGGAGAGGCAATGGGACGCCGTCATCACAAGAGCATGTTTATTATTGAAGTACAGGATGGGTATATGGATTACCGATTGGACAGGCGACGACTTGCCCCAAAGGTCAAGTATCTTGGCATATGGGCATTAAAGACTAATGTAGAGAACAGGTCTGGAGAGCAAATTCGCGACGATTACAAATTACTTTACTATGTGGAGCGTTCATTCAGGTATTTGAAGACAGTGTTAATCAACATGCGTCCAGTGTATCATCGTCTGACGGACAGAATCAGGGCACACATACGCTTAAGTGTAATGACACTCAATGTGTTTTTATTTTTAAACCAGTGTTGGGAGGGCATATTAGAGACCTACAACACAGGGAACGGGAGGAAATACAAGCTTACCTTGTTAGAAGCCCTTGAGCTGATGGACAGGGTGAAAATAATTGCCTACGACAATGATGAGCCTGACCAGAGCTATAAAGTCTTTGTGCCAGTACAGGAGAAACTCATAGCAGAGCTTTTGTCTGCTTTGCCCGTTAAGATAATCCGTTAATTAACAGTTGGTTTAGTTCTCTGCTGCCATTACAAACAAGATTTTTTGCATTTCGTAATCCCTATCAAACCCAGATGGCTATTGCCTTCCTCTGCAATAATGCATGCGTAACTTGGGTTAAAGGCAATGTCAACATTTCGGCTAATTTCTGGTTTGAGTATCCGGTTTTCAGTAAAGACCGATACTCCAATGCTCAGGGCATAGGAGCAGTATGGGTTAGCAGATACGAAATCAGGAGCAGCAGGAAAATCTTTGCTGAAGTAGAAGGTGCCTATATCATTAATCTCAAACAGTGGTTATTCGCCAATTTAGGTATTACCATGATGTTCGTGAAATCTAATTACGTAACAAATGTATATTCTTACAAATATCAGAACAAGGTTCCCAAATATCTTCCATTTCGCCAGAAAGTGTCTTACTTGGGAATGCCCATAAGAACTGGTATTACCATGTTCCCAATCAGAAAATTAGCCGTTGGATTATCCATAGACCTTCTCTGGCATATCATTTACAAAATTT
>WFXT01000175.1 GCA_015490475.1 Bacteroidota bacterium | reverse complement strand
CTTGTTTTCTCTACAAAAGGACAATTTCCTCAAGACAATTCAATCTCTCTACCACCCTTAGCACCTGGTATGTACACACTATCTATCCTCACAGAACAAGGCAAGGAGCTGAAATCCAACTTTCTTATTCATTAATCCGTCAAGGTTTTAAAAGACTTAACGTGGTTTATGTGGCACACCTCTTGCTAGTAAAAATTAATAAAATAATAACAAAATGCGACATATCTTTGCACAAGGGAAAAAGAGGAACCTAATGAGAGTCCTTGTAATGTTAATTTCGCTTGTCTTTGGCTTTTTTAGTGTTTATGCCCAAACAAAGGGAAGGCGTCCTAAACCCAAAAGAGTAAATTCCCAATTTACTCTGAGAGTTGACAGTTATAATGCCTTCATAAACAGAGTTATTGCAACAAGGGATGGAGGAGCACTATTATTAGGTTACATACAACAGGAGGGAGGCACTCAAGAAGCAATAGCTATCAAGACATTGGGTAACGGGCGTGTTCTTTGGGCAAAGAAAGTAGCCACAGGAGGAAATGCCCAATTATGGGATGCTGGATTAACACGAGAAGGATACTTACTTTGTGGTTTTACAGAATCAGGAAATAATGCTGATGTTTTATTAGTTCTTCTTGATTTTAGGGGAAATCCTCGCTGGGTTAAGACAATAGGCTCTTCTGCAGATGAAAAAGTTTTTAAAATGTTCATCACTAGGACTCTTGATTTCATTTTGTTGGGTATGACATCGGAAGGATTGGGTAAGGGAGATGTACTAGCAATACAAATAACTTCAAAGGGGGAACTAAAGTGGGCAAAAGCATTTGGCTCAACAGAACTGGACATAGCATATAGCGGTGTTCAATTGCCTGACCGTAGCTTTTTATTTGCAGGATACACACGTAGTTTTACTGACAATGGTAATTGGGATATAATGCTTTTAAAAACGGACCAGAATGGTATGATTGAATGGGTTCAGACCTATGGCACTGACAAAAATGAAACCGCACGTTCCATGTTGTTAACCAAGGATGGTGAAATAATATTAGCAGGATTTACCCTTGGAGGGGGGCATGGTTTCTGGGATGGATTTCTTGCTGTTACTGACCTCAATGGAAACTTGAAGTGGGCTAAGAGCATTGGTACCTCTGGCGATGACAGGCTTTATGATGTTGCTCTTGCTCCTTCAGGGGAAATAGCCCTTGCAGGGCAAATGAGTG
The DNA here is from genome assembly GCA_015490475.1 of Bacteroidota bacterium. Classification (GTDB taxonomy): domain Bacteria; phylum Bacteroidota; class Bacteroidia; order JAADEI01; family JAADEI01; genus JAADEI01. Next base: position 14,607 of record WFXT01000175.1, on the reverse strand, counting down.
GTTTAAGCCCTGTGGGCTCTGCTGCATTGCTACTTACTGACCGTCAGGGCAATTTACAATGGGCAAATGTTTATGCCGGCAATTCATTTCTTGGCGTGGGAACATATAAAGACAGCGCTCTTACTGGAGCAGGAGATGTTTATTCAACAGGAAGCACATATTCTTTGTGGGCTCGTGTCCCTTACAAAGGAAAACTAAAATGTAAGAATGATTCGGTTATGCCCTCTGTTAAGGACCTTGCTTTAAATTCTCTAATGGGCTTATTTGAAGCAACTCCTCTTAATCTGCAAGAACAGCCACTTGCCGTTCAACCAGAAGACCTTACAATAAAAATTGAAGACCTTTGTGCCGAAAAGCCCAAGCCAAAACCTAAGCCGGGAGCTAAGGGTTCCAAAGGTACTAAAGGTAGCCCTCCTGCACAAGGCAAACAATCTGCTACCCAATCCTCTAAAAATTCCCCCAAAAAACCACATCCAGCTAAAAAGTAATGAGAACCTATCTCGCAATCCTAAAATATGCCCTAAAATATAAATCCAGTCTTGCTTTAAGCATAATTTTCAATATTATTTCCATCTTTTTTTCAGCCGTATCCCTAACGATGCTCATTCCATTTTTGCAAGTATTATTTAATCGTGCATCGCCAATCAGAGAGCTTCCTCCCTTTTCCCTTTCCGCCCAATGGATGCTTGATTTCTTTAATTATCACATTGGCAAGATTTTGATTAGCGAAGGACCGGTGTCTGCTCTGCTCTGGGTTTGTATTGTTGTAGTGATAATGTTCTTCATGAAAAACCTAACCAGATATCTTGGACAATTTTTCATGGCGAAAGTCAGAAATGGTTTATTGAGGGACCTTCGCCAAGATCTTTATGACAAGGTTATATCTCTTCCTGTTAATTTTTTTACTTATCGCAGGCAGGGGGACTTAATCTCACGTATCACAACAGACGTCCAGGAAATTGAATGGTCAATAGTCAATATGATTGAAGTAGTTATCAAAGAACCTTTAACAATAATTGCGTATTTAACTCTATTGCTCATAATGAGCCCGCAACTAACTCTATTCATTTTGCTACTTTTACCAATAACAGGTTTCATAATAGGTCAAATAGGCAAGAGTCTAAAGAAGGAATCTGTTGAAGCACAAAACCTAACTGGCAGGCTGGCTGCCCTTGTGGAAGAAACAATTAGAGGCATAACAATAGTGAAGATATTCACTGCAGAGAAACTATTGAAAAACATATTTAAAACAGTTAACGAACGTTTATATAAAGCACGCTTGAGTTCTTTAAGAAAGCGAGAATTATCTTCACCACTTTCAGAGTTTCTGGGCATAGTAATTGTAGTTATTGTTTTGTGGTTTGGGGGCAGGATGGTTCTCAGTGGCACTTCTTCGCTAACACCTGAAACTTTTATAACATTTGTGGTAATTTTTTCTCAAATTATTAATCCTGCAAAGAGTTTTGCCACTGCCTTTTACCACATTCAACGGGGCATGGCCGCAGCAGAAAGAGTAATGGAAATTTTAACAACCGAAGATAATGTTCCTCAACCCAAAAACCCAATATACATAAGTTCTTTTGATAACTCAATAAGATTTGAACACGTATGGTTCGCATATGATAAACAAAATTTTGTTCTTAAGGACATTAACCTCACCATTAAACAAGGTGAAAAGGTTGCTCTGGTTGGTCCTTCGGGAGCGGGAAAGACAACATTAGTCTATTTAATACCACGGTTCTATGACCCAACAAAAGGGAAGATATCAATTGACAGCCACGACCTAAGAACATTGGATATTTATTCTTTGAGAAAGTTGATTGCTATGGTCCCTCAAGAACCTATAATTTTTCATGACACCATTCTAAATAATATAAGACTTGGTAATCCTTCTGCCAGCATGGAAGAAGTTATTAATGCTGCAAAAGCAGCCCATGCCCATGAGTTCATCGTTAATCTTCCTGATGGATATGAGACAGTGGTTGGGGAACGTGGATTGAGATTATCCGGCGGTCAGCGCCAGAGAATCGCTATTGCCCGTGCTTTACTTAAAAACGCCCCAATATTAATTTTGGACGAAGCGACAAGCAATCTGGACGCTGAATCAGAGCAACTTGTCCAGAAGGGGCTTGAAAACTTGATGAAAGGTAGGACTGCTATAATTATTGCCCACAGGCTAGCAACAGTGAAACAGTCAGACCGAATAATTGTATTAGATAAGGGAAGAATTGTTGAGCAAGGCACTCATGAAGAACTTATTAAGCAAAATGGGTTATATGCATCCCTCGTAAGCAAGCAAAATCTTATGGAGACAAATCCTCCTTCCTAATTCCAAGATATACTACCTCATCATTATGAGAAATCTTTGATACAACGGGCTTTTGTAAGGTAACCACCAGTTCTGGTTCATGTTCAACAATAAGGAGTATCTGCTTGTTGGGTGCGAAATTAACGGATTTTATTTTTCCTACTTGCTTTCCTTCCGAATCAATAATCATATAATCCAGAAGTAAAGAAGCGGGAACATATGGCTTTTTTTCATAAAAGTTCCTGATTTCATCTTCAAGAACAAGGACCTGTTGGTTTATTAACTTATGAGTATCTTCTGGAACCCTAATTCCTTCTAATCGTACCAGCAGACGGTCGTAATTTTCCCTGTTTTTTTCAATTACTTTAAAAGGAACTGGCTTTTTGTTTATAGTGATAAATATGAAATCCCTGCTATCAAGGAAATCCTGTATATCGGGCAGATGAATGATTTTTAGATAAGGGTAATGAAGCCCACGCCTGCCGACCACTTCGCCTACATAGAAGAATGGATCCAGCGAATTCCAGATTCGCCGCTTAATATAATCCTTTTGCACAAGCGATTATACTACTCTTCTTTTTGTTCTCCTTGTGCTTCTTGGGTCTCTTGAGATTCTGTTCGAGCCTCTGAAGATATAGAATCTTGTGTTTCCACTTCCTGAACAGACTGTGTTTCTGCTTGTTCAGAACCCTCTTCCTCTTGTGCTTCTTCTATAACTGCCACTTGTTCAACTTTTTCGGGAACATACTTTTCTTTCTCCACGACAAGCGGCCGGAATTTCTTTTGTGTTTTAAGCCATTCATTGAATTTCTTATAAGCTTCTTCGCGTGTATGAACACCTTTTTCAACACCTCTAAGTAAGAACATCAAATGATAAACACCTGCTCTCCTTAAAATGTGCTCAGCAGCTTCGGAAGGTTGAGCGCCCCTTTTCAGCCACTCAATAGCACGTTCATGGTCTATTTCAATGATGGGAATCTCCGTTTTTGGGTCATAAACGCCTAACTTCTCAATAAAACGGCCATCCCTTGGAGCCCTTGAATTAGCCACGACAATCCAGTAAAATGGTCTCTTTCGTCTTCCGTGCCTTTGTAACCTTATCCTTACTGGCATATTTCGTTTCTCGTTTTTTGTTCTACAAAGTTAAGCAACAAATATTATCAAGTTATGAGTTCCAGAACACCCATTCGTTGTGCCATCCTAAAAATCAAGAGTAATATTATAGCAAAGTAAGCCATCTTAACAAATTTTACAGGCAAAACACTATGCAAATGGATGCCTAACCAAACCCCCGGAAAAACGCCCAACAGAATAAGTATTATCCCCAGCGGCATAAACTCACCGCAACCGGTCATAAAGCACTCCACTCCTATAACCAGAACACTGGCTATTGCCACACCAAGCGTAACTCCAATAGAAATGATAGCAGTTTGTTTGAAAGGCATTTTCATGAACCAAACCAATAAAGGAATAATTATTAATCCACCACCGACACCAGCCAGAGCAGCCAACGCCCCAGAAACAAAAGACATCCATGTCAACATACCCTTTCGCAAATCAGCATATTCAATGTATCCCCTACTATTTGATTCTTTTTTAAACAAAACAGCAATTGACCCAACCACCACAATTATGCTAAACACAGTCAAAAAGATACCGGGACTTAGTCCAAACAAATGCATAGCGGTTCGCACCAATAAGGATGCTACAAAAGAAGGGATTAAAAGTAATTTCAATAACTTCCATGAGATTGTTCCATTCCTGAATCTATTAAATATTGTCCAGAGGCTGGTAAGGAAGATTATAGCAAGGCTATGTGCAGTAAGCACTACAGAGAGTCTGTTCTCAGGGACATCATCCATTACAGTCATTAAGGAATAGATATAAAAAGGACCGCCACCAAGTCCCAATAGACCAGCGGTAATTCCACCAATTAGTCCACCACCTACCAGGGTTAGCACCTCTATAACATCCATCTACCCACCGCAGTTTTTATGGAGAAAGAATTTTTTCGTAACGCGTTTTATCCTTAAGGATCACAAGGGCACTATCAAGGTATATGTCCTTTTCTAAGAATGCTTCAAGTGCCCCCTTCTGTCCGTAGTATCTTCTCACTATTTCCTGTTCCAGTTGCCACTTGATAACATCAGCCTCATCGTAAATATCCTGTTTCTTTTCTTTTTCAAGAAATTGTTCCAATCCAGAGACATATTGTTCTGCTTCTTCGTTCCAGAACTTATCTTTTTCCAGTTGCTTTTTCAGTTGTTTCAGTTTCTTATCTGAAGGAGTTTCATACTTGAAGTCTCTTTGACGAACAAATTCTACGAACTCTTGATACAGTTTATCATCTATTGCAAACTGGATGGCAGGAGGAATACTGTCATGTTCATGGTAAAATTTAGTAGCAAAGTCAAAAAGCATGTTCTCACGGATTAATGCCCTTAGTATGTGAGGCATTTCTGGTGCTTCCACTTTCACATCAGGCTCAATACCATTACCAGAATATACTGTTCTGCCTGCATCTGTTTTGAATTCTTCACGCAGAGAATCGGGCACTTCAATAGCTTTTTTACCAGTGTCTTTATGTGTGTATATCAATGCTTGAATACAACGTCCACTGGGCGTATAATACTTAGCTATCGTCAACTTCAATTTTGCATTATATGGAAGGTTCCGAGTTGTTTGTACAAGCCCCTTACCAAATGTTGTTTCACCTATCACAACCCCTCTGTCCCAGTCCTGAATAGCACCCGCCACTATTTCAGATGCCGAAGCGGAACTGCCGTTTACGAGAACTACTAACGGCGTTGTAGTATCCACAGCGGATAGCGGAGCCCTATATACACGTTCCCATTCAGGAATACGTCCCTTGGTTGTTACAATTATTTTGCCTTGAGGTATGAACACATTGGCAACAAGAATAGCTTCATTAAGCAATCCACCCGGATTACCTCGCAAATCAAGAATTATTCCTTCTGGTTTATGCTCTTCCAGTGCCTTACGTAGCGTCTGTCTTAGCTCTCTACCCAGTCCCTGCGTAAAACTTCTCAGTTTAATGTAGTATATTGAACTATCTCTGAACAGGACATTTGCATAAGTAATTGGGTCAATCTTTATTTCTGCTCTGGTTATAACCACATCAAAAGTGTCATTAACAAACGGTCTGAAAACAGTTACAGTCACCTTGCTTCCCGGTGTTCCTCTAAGCAGGTCGGTAACATCTTCTAACTTCCACCCGATAACACTCCTTCCATTTACTTTCAATATATAATCCCCTGCACGCAAACCAGCCTTATAAGCAGGAAAGCCGATATAAGGGTCTGCAATCATAACAAGGGAATCACGCTTGCTAACCACTGCTCCAATGCCACCATATTTTCCTGTGCTTTGCATGCGGAATTCGTCCATCTTTTCTTCCGGAATAAATTCAGTATATGGGTCAAGGATTTCTGTCATTCCTTCAATAGCCTTCTTAACGAGTTTTTCTGGCGAAACAGGGTCAACATAATATGTGGTTAATTCTTTGACAGAAGCAGTATAAATCTCTACCCATTTAACTACCTGAAAATAAGTTTCCTGCACTTCTTCCTCTGTTAATGCCAGAAATGAGAAGGCGGACAGAACAATTGCCACCAGACCAATACTAAACCGTTTCTTTCTCATTGGATTCATTTTTCTTTTCAACCATTTGAGCCAGTTCATACTGCGCTTGTTTATGTGGTTTTAGAAATACAAATTTACGTGGCACTGGGTCATAGCCACCTTCATTAAACGGATTGCACCTCACTATTCTGTGTATGGTAAGCCACAATCCTTTAATAGCACCGTGCCTCTGAATTGCTTCTATTCCGTAAGTGGAACAAGATGGATGGAATCTGCATGAAGGAGGAAGCATAGGTGAAATGAACTTCTTATACAGTTTTATAATGCCAATAAGCACTCTTGCAAACATTACCGAATAGCGTAATTTTGTTATTAACAATAACGCAAATGATTCGCTTAATTATTCCCTTGTTGACTGTTTTGATTTTATCTATGCAGGAAGCGCCTGTTCGCATTGCCAGACTTAAATATGGCGGTGGTGGAGATTGGTATGTGAGTCCCACTGCCCTGCCTAACCTAATTAAATTCTGCAACGAGAATATCAATACCAACATATATCCACAGGAAGATATTGTAGAGCCGTCAAGCCCCGAAATCTTTTACTACCCAATGCTATACATGACTGGTCATGGAAGAGTTTTCTTTACTGAATCAGACATTGCCAATCTGAGAAAATATCTTCTTGGAGGGGGCTTCTTGCTCATAAATGACAGTTATGGAATGGACCAATATATCAGACCCGAACTAAAAAAGTTATTCCCCGACAGGGAATTAATACCTGTTCCCATTACTCATCCTATTTTCAATGAGCCCTTTAAATTCCCCAATGGATTGCCTAAAATACATAAACATTCTGGCAAACCGCCCGAAGCACTGGGAATCTTTGATGGCAATAGGCTTATGGTTCTCTATGTTTATGAATCAGACATTGGTGACGGATGGGAAGACCCAATGGTTCACAATGACCCACCACATCTTAGGGAACAAGCATTGAAGATGGGTGCCAACATTGTTCACTATGTCTTCACGAACTAAACATTCGTTGAACCTTGAATTAAATCATTTTAGCATATTTTTGCAAAAAAGAAAGTAACAATGAAGAAGTGGTTAGTGCTAACCCTGAGCATCACTGTCCTTTCGTGGAATTGCACCCCTTCGCAAGAAGGAGAAGAACCAACTGCGACCAAAGACACTCAACAGCAAACATCATGTTATTTCCAATTGGAAACACAATCCGTCCACGTTAAATGGACAGCCTTCAAAACGACAGAGAAGATAGGTGTTGGTGGAACTTTTGATAGCATTGCTTTTAATTTCCCTACTACGGAAAGTGAAAGCCTTGAGCAATTGCTTCAAGGGATTGAGGCAACAATTTACACAACCAGCGTTAACAGTGGAGACACTGGCAGAGATGGACGCATAAAGCGATTTTTCTTCGGAGTAATGCAAGTTCCAGACGTTATTAAAGGAAAAATTCTTGAGGCATCTCAGGACACTGTTTTCATTGACATTGAAATGAACGGCATCAGCAAGAAAGTGCCCTTTACAACGCAATACGCCAATGATACTCTTGTTCTAACAACAACTATCAACCTTGCAGACTGGGAAGCACAAGAATCTGTTAAGTCGCTTAATGAGGCTTGCTATGACCTGCACAAAGGCTCAGACGGTGTAAGTAAACTGTGGGAAGAAGTTGACCTAACGATAACAGCAGTGCTAAGAAAGAACTGTAATGCTTAAAAATTGTGATTAACCTAAACACCCGATAGATACATTTCCCCGCACACAAAAGTAAAAATCGCCGTTAAAGAAAATTTCAGGTTAACACACGGGGAGGGAGGGGGAAGGTGAAAGAGTCCTTCCCCCTTATTTTTTTATGTCAATTCTATTATCGCAATTTCAGGATAAATGCCTGCCCTTCCTAAGTAACCTATTGACCCAACCCCAACAGTGACAAAATGATAAGTATTGTTAACCGCATATAAACCCTTCCAATGTTTATACATGAATTGAGCAGGAGAGAACGCATAACCCTTGAACTGAATTCCCATTTGAAAACCATGTGTGTGTCCCGATAGGACAAGATCCAGAGGATACTTATCCAATCTGTGAACAATATGCTCAGTGAAATGGTCTGGGTCGTGAGTAAGCAAGATTTTATAGTCAGCATCTTTTATCTTTTCATACGCTTGAGCCAGTCGCCCATATTTTGTTCTCAGTGCCCTGCCCCAATATTCAGTTCCTGCAATTCCCACCTTAACTCCGTTGTGATTAATTATAATGCCTTGATTTTCAAGAATTGTAAAGCCACTGTCTTGCAACAGTTCTTTCAGCCTTTTAAAATTTCCCAACCGTTCCTGTTCTGAATACCACGGGTAATACATTGCATAGTCATGATTACCCCAACATGAGAACTTTCCATATTTTGATTTTATTCTGGCAAGGTCAGGAACAAAAGGTTCAAGTTCACTGGCAAAATGGTTAACCCAATCACCACCAAATAAAACCACATCGGCATTGAGTCTGTTTATCTCATCTACCAATTTATTGATCAGTTCTTTTGAGAGAGTTCCTGCATGTAAATCAGAGAAAAATACAATTCTAAAACCTTTTAAATTCTCTATATCAGTGGGCATCTTAACCACGTTCTTAGTCAGAAGATTCCTGCCCCGTAGAATGCCATGAAGCAAGTATAAACCAGAGATTGCAGACAGCATAGAGCCTGCGATCAACAAAAAGTTTCGCCTGCCAATATTAAAATCAGTTGCCCGAAAAACATTAGCAGACATTAAGTTAACGCCAAAATCAATCACAATAAAGACAGTTAGCAAGAGTTGTGGAACATATTTTAGAATTAAGTAAGTCAGGACATAATATGGGAACCAGATATGTGTAAAGTTCTTACGCCCGATGAGGAAAACAAGAGCAATCAGGACATAAGCAAGCAAAGACAAAGCAGTAAAGAAGTATAAAACACTTTTGCGACCGATTTCACTCTTCAGTTTATAATATACTATTATGTCTGACAGAACAAAAAGGAAAAGGCTAAAAATCATGAACAGTAATCGGTGCATCGCTTGTTTTTAGTCTCTATATCATAACTTTAATATTAAGTGTAAAAATTCCGTGAACTATGGCAAACGAGATGCAAAGGGAAGAAGGTCCTTACGAAAGCCCGTATCAACTCATTAGAGAAATCTCACCGTCATCCATATTATTTCTGGACATAGAGACAGTTCCAGCAGTGTATCCCTATGAAAAACTTGACCAAAAAACAAGAGACTTGTGGCATAAAAAATTCAGACACAGGAAAAACTTTGACCCTGTTCAAAACTACGCAAGTTCTGCTATTTACCCAGAATTTGGAAAAATTGTTACTATTTCATTAGGATTTTTTACTAAGGCCTCTGAAGGGAATGAATATGACTTTAGAATTATTTCAATTGGTTCACATGACGAAAAACTTCTCTTAGAAGCATTTAAAGCAATCATTGAATACAAATCCTTTGGCGATTTATGGCAAAAGTGGGAAAATAATCCTCGTCGGAAAACATTAGTGCGTGATGCCTTATATTTCATGGGGCATAATATAAGAGAATTTGACATACCATATATTGCTCGCAGGATGCTTATCAACAATATTACTCTGCCAGCCCCATTGCAATTACTGGGCTTCAAAAACTGGGACATTATGCATCTAATAGATACACTTGACTTATGGAAGTTTGGCGACCAGCGTTCCTATATAAGCCTTGAACTTTTGGCTTCTGCCCTTGGAATACCTTCCCCAAAGGAAGTTATGTCAGGGCAAGACGTTTATCGCTACTATTACGGCATATATTACACAATTGACGGCAAGGAAGTGATCAAAGGTGCCACCAAAGAAGATTTAAAACAAATTTTAATATACTGTCAGGGGGATGTTATTACTGTGGCGCAAATCTTCAGGAAACTACGTGGCGAGGCTCTGCTTTCCCCACAACAAATCATTTCCAGCCCTTCACTAACAATAGCAGAAAAGAGCGCAAACTTTCCAGAATGCGACATAGAACGATTGGGTAACGGTTTATTCTGGCTACACAAATGAACAATTGATATTTAATAAATGTGAAGTAAATTTGCCTTTGAACTTAAAGAACAGGAAAAATTTAAGTAAATGGACCAGAAGCCATTATTGGTAGTTAAAGACTTACACATACACTTCCATACCGAAGATGAAACAGTTATTGCAGTTAATGGCATTTCGTTCTCTGTCAACGAAGGAGAAAGTGTGGGTATAGTGGGCGAATCGGGAAGTGGAAAGACTGTCACTGCCCTGTCAATTATGAGGCTTATTCCGTCGCCACCGGGATTTATTCCCCGTGGAGAAATAATTTTCCAATCCCGAGAATTAGGAGAGGTCAACATATTGGAACTATCCTTATCCGACCTGCGAAAGATTCGTGGTGCGGAAATATCTATGATTTTTCAGGAGCCCATGACAAGTCTAAATCCTGTGTTTAAGTGTGGCGATCAGGTAATGGAGGCTATTCTTATTCATGAAAAAGTATCCAGACAGGAAGCAAAGAAGCGTGTTTTAGAACTTTTCAAACAGGTTGGTTTGAGAGAACCAGAGCGAATCTTTAATTCTTATCCCCATCAGTTGTCTGGTGGTCAGAAGCAACGTGTTATGATTGCTATGGCTCTGGCATGTAATCCAAGATTGGTTATATGTGACGAGCCCACTACGGCACTGGACGTAACTGTCCAGAAGAAGATTCTTGACCTGCTGAGGGAACTACAGCAGAAACGTAATATGGCTTTATTATTCATAACTCACGACCTTGGAGTTATAGCAGAAATTTCAGACAGAGTCATTGTTATGTATCGTGGCAATATAGTGGAAGACAATGATATATGTACTATTTTTCACAATCCACAACATCCCTATACACGGGGACTGTTGGCATGCCGACCGCCACTGGATGTCCGACTCAGAGAGTTGCCCACTCTGGACATGTTCATGCGCGTAACGCCAGATGGGAGAATAGAAAGCACAGGACTAACAGTTGAAGAAGCAATTAGAGAAAGAATTATACCAGAAGAAGAGACTAAACGCAGACTTGAAGAATTAATGAAACAGGAACCACTCATACGAGTGGTTAATCTCAAAAAATGGTTCCCCAAAAAGAAGAATTTCTTTGGAAAGGTAAAGGAATGGACCAAAGCCGTTGACGACGTTTCCTTTGAAGTTTATCCCGGAGAAACACTTGGTCTGGTTGGTGAGTCTGGCAGTGGCAAAACAACTTTAAGCAGGACAATTTTGAGACTTATTGACCCTGACGATGGCGACATATTTTATGCTGGCGAGAACATAGCACGGATGGACCAGAAAGCCCTTAGGGATTACAGGAAGCGAATGCAAATAATTTTTCAAGATCCGTATTCATCTCTAAATCCTCGGTTGACAGTAGGCTATGCTATTACGGAACCGATGAAAGTCCATGGAATATGTAAGGACGATGAAGAATGCAAGAAACGAGCGATGGAATTATTAGAAAGGGTTAAACTAAAACCAGAACATTATTACAGATATCCGCACGAATTTTCTGGGGGACAGCGTCAACGAATAGTGATTGCGCGTGCCTTAGCAGTGCAACCTGAATTTGTTATTTGTGACGAAGCGGTTTCTGCTCTGGATGTATCCGTACAGGCAGAAATCCTCAACTTGCTTAACGAACTTAAGCGAGACCTTGGGTTGACCTACATATTTATTTCTCACGACCTCTCAGTGGTTAAATTTATGTCGGACAGAATAATGGTTATGGAACATGGCAAATTAAAAGAAATTGGACCGGCAGATGAAATTTACTATAATCCCAAGGACCCATATACCAGAACCCTCATTTCTGCCATTCCAAAAGGGGAACGACTGGAACAAATATGCTCATGACAAAAATTTTCTTTTAATTGTAATATGAAAGAAAGACGACTTCGCGAAAGAGTGCTAAGATTCTTACAGGAACATCCGAAAGAAGCATATAACTATAAACAGATTGCCAAAGCACTAAAGATAACTAAGGAATCACAGAGAGCATTAATAAGGCTAATACTGGAAGACCTTGCAAGTGCCCAACAAATTGAAGAAGTAAGACCCGGAAAATTCAGGGCACAACGACAGTTTGTGGAAGGTATAATGGACATAACTCTTTCTGGAGCAGGATTTCTAATCACTGACCAATTCAAAGAAGACATATATATTCCCCCTGAGTATGTTCACAATGCGCTTGACGGTGACGAAGTCCGTGTCAAAATAGTTGGTTATTCAAGGGGTAGGCTTGTCGGTGAAGTGCATGAAATATTAAAGCGCCACAGAACTGTTTTTGTAGGCACTGCAGACCTTCGCTCTAATTATTTTCTTGTATATCCACAACAAAAGACTATTCCACCATTTATAGTGCCGTTTGAGAACGTTCTTGTGGACGATAAAGTGAAACCCGGGGACAAGGTCGTCGTTGAATTGACTCGCTGGAAAAAAAGAGATGCCAATCCAACAGGCAAGATTATCAAGATTTTGAGACATGATAATCCTCACAAATTACGAAACGAAATAATACTCATAGAAACTGGATTTCCCACTGAATTTCCCCGAGAAGCCCTTGAAGAGGCAGACCAATTTCCGGATGAAATTCCACAAGAGGAATATGAAAAGCGGGTTGACCTGAGGCATATTCCTGTTTTTACTATTGACCCTGCTGACGCCCGAGACTTTGACGATGCCCTTTCTATTCAGCAACTTCCTGATGGCAATTTTGAAGTGGGCATACACATTGCAGATGTCTCCTACTATGTTAAGCCGGGCAGTGCACTGGATAAAGAAGCCCGACGCAGGGGCACTTCCGTCTATTTGGTTGACGCTGTCAATCCTATGCTCCCCGAAAGATTATCCACACATCTTTGCTCTTTGGTGCCCTATCAAGACAGGCTGGCTTTCTCAGTCATTGCCACGATAACTCCAAATGGCGATGTTCTGCGATGGTATCCTGCACGAACAATAATCAGGTCACGGAAACGATTCACTTATGACGAAGCACAGGAAATTCTTGAAAAGGGTGAGGGTCCTTTCTTTCAGGAATTAAACTGGCTAAACAGTTTGGCTAAGATATGGAGAGAGGAACGATTTAAGCGAGGAGCACTGAACCTTGAATCTCCAGAATTGAAGTTTCATCTGGACATTGAAGGCGTCCCAATAGGAGTTTATATGTATGAACGTAAAGATTCGCACTTCCTGATTGAAGAGTTTATGCTACTGGCTAATCGGCTGGTGGCACAAAAAATGGCAAAAACCAGATACAGGAAACAACCCTATCCTTTTGTTTTTCGTGTCCATGACTCGCCACCTGAAGACAAATTAAAGGAATTTGCCTCTTTTGTTAAATCATTAGGTTATAAATTCAGAATTACCAAACCAGAAAACTTACATAAGCAGTTTCAGAAGTTGCTCAAGCAAGTGGAAGGCAAGCCAGAACAATATATAATTGAACAAATGGCTATCCGAACAATGGCTAAAGCAGAATATTCGCCTAAAAACATAGGACACTATGGTTTAAAATTTAAGTATTACACACACTTTACTTCCCCAATAAGGCGATATCCTGACATTTTGGTGCACCGAATTTTATGGTCGGCAATGAACAAGGCAAAACCACCATATTCGTACGAAAAATTAGCCCAACTATGTAAACACGCTACCCTTCAAGAAATTCAATCCCTTGATGCAGAACGACTTTCTCTTAAGTTTATGCAAGCAGAATTTATGAAACAAAATGTCGGGAAAATCTATGACGGTTTGATAATATCAGTAATAAAGCGAGGTATCTTCGTGGAACTGTCTGACCTATTCATTGAAGGTTTAATACCGAGGGAAAGTCTGCCAGAGCCATACATTGCAGACCCTGAAAATTTTAAGGCTAAAGCAGGAGACCTCGTCTTTAAGGTTGGCGACAGAATAAGAGTCAGAGTTGTTGATGCTAACGACGAAGAGGGCACCATAACCCTTGAATTGGCAGAATAAAAGCACTTAATGTTGAATAAGAATATTTCTGGCAAATGATGGTAATCTATTGGCTGTATGCTTATAGCACAGGGATCTGTAAGGTTCTGGAACATATCGCCAATGTATTATGAATAGAAACATAAAGGTAGCACCCCATATAAAGAAAGTAACAATAAGCAGTAATTTGCTTTGGGACAATATTGCCACACCTAATGATGTGGTCAACAAAGTCTGAATAAGTGCAAAAATTAGAATCACTTTTCTCTCTGAATTAAACACTGAAAACAGGGCATGCGAAAGGTGGTCTGTTCCACCAACCCACGGAGGTGTCTTTCTGCATATTCTATGTATTACAACCAGAATCATATCAATAAAGGGCAAACCAACTATGACAACAAACAAAAACAGTTTCTCAAACCAATGAAAGGAACCACAATGGGTGTTACATAGAAGTATTGGCACTATTGACGCTATTAAGCCAAGGAGAAGTGAGCCTTTGTCCCCCATATATATGCGAGAAGGCGGAAAATTATGGAATAGAAACCCAAGGATAGACACGCTTAACAGCAGAAAAAGAACTTTGTAAATCAAACCTATTGGTAATAATGCCACAACAATAAGAAACAATATCAGGGATACGGTTCCAGTAGTGCCATCCATG
>WFXT01000174.1 GCA_015490475.1 Bacteroidota bacterium | reverse complement strand
GAATATCACTATTGCAATTATCAGAACCACTATAAAAGAACCTATGCTACCGTGTCTGTTGCCACCAAGCGGAATATAGAGATAGTCTTTAAGCCAGTTGGACAGAGACATGTGCCATCGTTTCCAGAAATAGCCGACGTTCTGTGCCTTGTAAGGATAGTTGAAGTTCTTGGGAAGGTCAAAGCCAAACAGTTTAGCAATGCCAATGGCTATGTCCGTGTATCCAGAAAAGTCAGCATAAACTTGCAGGGAATAGCCAAAAGCCGCCATCACATTCTCAAATCCTCCGAACATAGTCGGATTGGCAAACACCCTATCTACAAAATTTACCGCAAGCAAATCTCCAAAAATCATTTTTTTAATTAGTCCTTTCATTATCATATAGTTTGCAAATCCGAATTCCTCTCTGGTTAGTTTGAACGGACGATATAATTGGGGCACAAATTCAGAAGCCCTGACAATAGGACCTGCAACCAACTGGGGAAAGAAACTCACATAGAAAGCGAAATCAAGAATGTTTCTCACTGGTTGAACATGTCCGCGATATACATCCACAGAATAACTGATGGTTTGAAAAGTGTAAAAGGAAATACCTACAGGAAGAAGGATTTCGCCTACTTCAAAGTGAGTGCCCATTGCTTCATTTGCCCAGTGTGCAAACCAGTTGAACACAACAAATTGTGTGTCAAACATTTGGTTAAGCACGTCAACAAAGAAATAGGCATATTTAAAATATGAAAGAACAAACAGATTGATGAAAACACTTAGTGCTACTCCAATTCGCTTTAGCCATTGTTTGTCTGCATTGTGGATAAATAAGCCTAATAGATAATCGCTAACTGTTGAAAACACAAGAATGAGAACAAATAGACCACTGGTTTTGTAATAGAAAAACATTGACACGATCATCAGATAAACGTTACGCAAGAAAGTGCGTTTGGCAACAAGAGCAAAACCGGGTAGGATTAAAACAAGAAATATCCAGAAGGGCAGTTTTGTAAAAATGAAAGGATTTGTAGGGTCATATAATAGAAGTGATAGTAAGTTATCCCATGTGAATGTGTATTCAATCCACTCTTTCAACCTTTCGTAAATGGTCTCCATAGGCATTCATTATTGCCATAAACAATAATTCGCCAATCAAGAAATAACCTTTCTTTGTGAAGTGAATTTTGTCTCGTTGCATGTATCCAGCCAGCCACCAGTCCCAAGAACTTCCCAATCCTCCCATTATTTCAAACATGTCCCAATAGCCAGCGTGATACTTTTTTGCCAGATGCCACATTGCTTTCTGCACTACGTAAGCACGTTTGTTGGGGTATCTCCTCCTGTAATAACTGTCATTATTAGTTGTGAAAATTATTTGAACATCTGGAACCACTTGTTTGATTGCTTTTATGAGAGAGTCATAGCGGGCGGTGTAAGTCTCAAAAGAAAAGTCATCCTCATGAGTATCATTAATCCCTATTGAGAAAATTATTAAGTCGGGCTTTACAATTTTAATCTGATCAATGAAAAAGTCTGCTTTGAGATATGATTTGACAGAAGCACCATTTACACCAACATTGTGCACCACAATTCCTGCTTCATCACTCATTAGTTGAAGTCCCATGAGAGAGAACCTTTTTTGTAACGAATCTGTTTTTTGCAGTTTAATTTCAATGGTTTCGAGTGGTTTCTTGAAAGAATATTGAATGTAACCTTTTCCTTTGAATGTGTCAATGATTAGTGAGTCAGGTAGGTCTGGAACAGGAAGAAAAGACAATGAATCATCAAGATAAAAGATTCTAATTGCAGTGAATGGATATGTTTCGCCATATCTGAAAAATATTTTAAATGTCGCATTTGAGTCATAAGTTGTAGCATTATAGCCCAAGATTCCTGCATTAGGACAAGGCTTTTTTACCAGCGATATTTTACACGTCTTCCACTTCCCTGTGTATGATGAAGAGTAGTTATATGGGCTATTTGTTTTGGCTATTTTGTATGGAAATACGAGTCCTCTGGGTCCATCGCCTCCCATGACCGATTTCTGGAAAAGTTGTCTCATCTTGCCTGTCCAGAAGTCAGCCTGAACGTGTGAACCTCCAATGTGCATAATGTGAATTTGCCCTTTCCCTGTGTATATCAAAGAATCCAGTTTTTGCCAGAATGTTTCAAAGGAATCAGTCCCTCCGGGAAATTGCAACATGTTTTTCTCATATCTAATAGGAATGCCTTTTTGGGCACACAGCGTTATAATACTTACAAGACCTGAAAGAGAAATCAATATAGACCTCATAAATCTTCGTCTTTTTCAAGTTTTTTATATAACTCGTATTCATACAGAATATCTTCCCAGAGCATTTGAGCCACTTTTTTCACTCCCGGAATAGTGAAGTGGACATAATCTTTGGCGGCAAGGGGCGTGTCCGCTTCTGCCCATTTGATTATCGTCCCAGAACCTCCCATATTTAGATACATGTTCCAGAACATGGCATCATTTTTAAGGGCTGCATCTTTAAGGACGTTAATTACACATTCCAGAATTGGGTATGTCTGAAGTTTTCCATCAATTATAGTTGCCATGTCTGCCGGTCCTATAACCATAAAAGAAGCATCAGGGGCTATTGATTTCAGGAATCTAATCTGTGAAGCAAACCATCTTCCATAGTTTTTGCATCGCTTTTCATTGTCTATGTATGGAACTACATTGCCTCCAAATTGCAGAATAATTAAATCGGGCTTCAAATAGTCGTAGAACAATTTCAAAAAAGTCTTGTTTTGACGCGTGAAGATTGTTCCTGCAGAGCCTCTCAAGGGAATGTTATCCATGATGACTCCTTTGCCGGTGTTGTCTTCAAGAGAAACTGCATACACATGAACTGGACTGCCCGAATGCCTCAAGGTAATTGTTGCACCAGTAGGAACTGTAAATTCTCTTATTATGAGACGTGCCTGCTCATATATAGAATCGTGATACAGGCTATCATTAACAAAAATCTTTATTCGGGCAGTGTCTTCGGGAACACTCCAGAAGAAAACAGCCTTACTATATCGTCTGGCTCTGTAATAAGCATACTTATTAGGTTTGATAGTAAACCATGATTCATCTGTAGAATCAGGGGAAGATTCAAAATAGACAATTAGGGGACCGAATCTGCCATGTTTTATTGTAGTATCTACTTTGCCGAAGCCCGGAACTCGTTTCCAATGTTCTGAATATTCTGTCTTTACTGATAGTCTTGGTGCCACTGGGATAACAGGGACCAGTCCCGGTCCTTTGCCTCCAAATAATTTCTGCAATTCATTCCGTATTTGAGCAGTAATCCTTTCTCCTTCTATCTGGGAATCTCCATAGTGCAGTATTCTAATGCGTTTTCCTCGTTCTGCTTTTCTGAAGATTCTCCACAGCGGTTCATGGTCATCGTTGGGAAAAATTATCTTCTTCTCTTCTGCAAGGATAGAATCTAATATTTGTCGTAACCGTGTTGTATCTTCTGCTATATCCTGTTCGGTAATCAATGTGTCTGTCCTTACAAATTTCTTCAATTCTTTAATCAGTTTTTCTTCTGGTTTCTCAGGAACGTCAAAGAGTGTTGAAAATTTAGCGAACTTGAAAGGAACAGTGTCTTCTAAATATAACTCGTACAAAACAGAAAATCCAATGCTCATAAGTCCAACCAACACATAAAACCAGAAGATTTTTAAGGGGTTCATTTGAAGTGCAAAGTTAATATGAGTCCAGAGTATTTTCATGAAGCACTTCTGACAAAGGGGAATTTTTCCCGGAATTTGAGCATTTCGTCTTTTTCGAATGAAACAGTTATCAAAGATTCAGTATATGCCAGTTGAACCATAGTGTTTCCAGCATAGTCAATAATTGTGCTAAAGCCAGAATAGTATTCAGCGGGGTCAGTGCCCACTCTATTCACTGCAACAACGTATGCCTGATTCTCTATTGCACGGGCTTTTAGCAACGAATTCCATGCATTGATACGTTTGTGGGGCCACGAAGCACTTATTATCAACATGTCATAAGCATAGTTGTTATTAAACAACCAGACAGGAAAGCGAAGGTCAAAACAAATTGCAAGCCTTAACTTCCAGCCTTTCCATTCAACTATAACGGTGTCTTCCCCGGGACAATACTTCTGGGGTTCCTGAGTTAGTACAAACAGGTGTTTCTTGTCGTAATGAGCGATTATTCCGTCTGGCGTCGCAAAAAGCATGCGATTGTAGAAACAATTCCCTGACCTAATAACTATTGAGCCGACGAGCGCAGAGTTCAATCTTTGGGCTTGTTCTATCATCCACTGCGTCGTTGGTCCATCCTGTGATTCTGCTATCTTATCGGGTTCCATGGTGAAACCGGTGGTAAACATTTCAGGCAATACTATTATGTCTGTTTTGTCAATATTCTGGAATAACTCTTCAAGTCGTTTTCTGTTGGCATCTGGCGAATGCCACTGTGGTGCAAATTGAACTATCGTCACTTTCATAATTGGGACAGTTTTGCCACTGCTTGTTCAAGCGTTTCGTCCTTTTTGGCGAAACAAAGGCGAATCATCCTTAACTCTTTCGGTTGATTAATAAACAAAGGGGAAAGAGGAATGGTTACTACGCCAATCTTATGTGCCAGTTCAATGGCAAATTCCATGTCTGGTTTATCTGACAGTTCTGAATAATCTGCCAGCATAAAATATGTTCCCTCTGGCTTTATGGGTTTCAAGCGTGTTTTGGAAAGGGCTTCATAAAGGAAATCTCGCTTCTTTTGGAAGAAATCGCTCTGGTCAAGAACCTCAAAGCCATTGTGTTGCTTGACATGTTCAAGATATGAAGCCAGCCCTTCTTGCATAACATTGTTTACTGCATAAACAACATATTGATGAATCTTATCAAATTCATGAATTATACGATTTGACGCTACTGCATAGCCAATTTTCCAACCTGTGGCATGAAACGTCTTTCCAAAGGAATAGACAGCAATGGCTCGCTCCTTCAAGCCGTCAATAGATAAAACGGAAACATGCTTTTTGCCGTCAAAGACAATGTGTTCATACACCTCATCACTCAGAACTATTATGTCTTCTCTGCGTGATAAGATGTCTGCCAGATTTTCCCAGTCCTGTCGTGTCCATACGTGTGTCCCGGGATTGTTGGGCGTGTTGACTATAATAATCTTTGTTTTGTCGGTAATAGCATCCTTTATTCTATCAAAGTCTGGTCTAAAAAGTGGTGGTTGGGAAGGCACAGCAACAGGCACGCCACTGTTGAATAGAACAGAAGGACGATAACTGTCATAGCCGGGGTCAAGGATTATTACTTCATCTTCGGGGTGAATGAAAGACGTGATGGCACAAAAGATTGCCTGCGTTGCTCCAGCAGTAATGGTGATGTTTTCTTCATTTAGTTTGGTGTTCTGAAAAAAGTTTATCTTATCTGCGAGAAGTTTTCTTAATTTCTCATTGCCCTTCATGGGGGCATATTGATGTGTGCTATGCAAAAATGCCTCCCTAAGATGTTTAATGACAGTCTGGTCTGGTGTGAAGTCAGGAAATCCCTGTCCAAGGTTGATGGCATTAATTCGGCGAGCCAAAGCACTCATCTCAGAAAATATGGTTATCCCTTCATTGGGCAATTTAGACCTATGCATATTCAGGAAATTGTTCTGTTATTGCTTTATATACTTTTCTGATATTTTCACCTGCATTTATGTTGACAGTAAGCACTGCATCAGATGTTTTAATAATAGCCTTTTCCTGCTCATCGGATACTGCCAGAACTCCATCTTGCGAAGCGTTCACTAGCAAGCAGTTTTGCGTATTGAATGGTATGACGTTTCCAATTATAGCATTTCCGTTTTGGTCGTGAGGAAGCAAGTCATAAATTGCTTTGAAACTGCCAAGGTCACTCCACTGGAAGTCCGCTTTGACAACAAACACATTACTTGCCTTCTCCATTATGGCATAATCAACAGATATGGACGGGCAAGCCATAAAAAATTTTTTAATCTTACTATGGTTAGAAAAATCTGTTATTTCAGAACAAATGTCCCATATTTCAGAAGCATAGATAACAAAGGCTTCTTGCAGGGCATCCAGCCTCCAGATGAACATACCAGAATTCCAGAAGTATTCTCCACTATCAACGAATTTACGAGCCAGTTCAAGGGGTGGCTTCTCTGTAAAAGTTTTCACTTTGTATAAGCCCTTTTCTGGTTTGATGGGTTGGGCGATGTGAATGTAGCCATAACCTGTGGCAGGATATGTTGGCACAATACCTATGGTGCCCAGTTCCCTGCTCTGGTGGGCATAGTCCACTGCAATGTCCATGACCTTTGCCCACTTTTCTGGGTCATCAATGTAATGGTCAGCGGGCAAAACAACCATAACCGTAGAAGGGGCTTTGTTGTGTGCTAACAGATAGGCAAGTGCATAGGCTATTGTCGGGGCGGTATTGCGGGGCATTGGCTCTGCAATGAAATTCACAAAAGGAACCTGTTCTTTGATGATTTCTTCATATTGTGCAGGGGCTACTACATAGATGTTTTCTGACGAAGTGATGAATTGAGCACGGCGAACAGTGTCCTGTAATAAAGTGCTTCCACGATTCAACAGGTCAAGGAACTGTTTTGGCTTGCTTTCTGTGGACAGGGGCCAGAGCCTCGTCCCTTTCCCGCCTGCCATTATCACAACGACCGTATCCATCATATTGCAAACATAGGAAAGAGCAGGGATAAAATCAGCCAAAATGATGTAGATTTTGATTTGATATATGTGCGTTACTGAAGAAAAGAGGCAAACCGAAAGGCGAGGGGGTCAAAAGGAAAGCCTCTGGAGGCAAACTGAAAGACTTTGATGCATAAAGTATAGCAT
>WFXT01000173.1 GCA_015490475.1 Bacteroidota bacterium | reverse complement strand
TAGTAGAAACATAGGAACAAGTGGATATGGAATTGGAGGGCGATTCGGCATTTTGTATTGGTTACCGGTGCCCGTGCGAATTGGTTTTGCAATGCATTCACCGAGGTTCTTTACGCTTACAGATAAATATGGCACTGTCATAGAGTCTGTATTAGACACTTCTGGTTCATACAGGATAGAATCCGAGCAAGGTAAGTTCACATATAAGTTTGTAAGTCCATGGCGTGTCACTGCAAGTATGGGTATAATATTTAAAAAGTGGGGTTTCTTGAGCTTTGATTATGCTTTTGTGGACTATAGCACGATGTATTTTGACTTTGGTAGTGGCACTGGTCCTGCTTCCCTTGAAGCCAATGTTAACACGCTAATAGCGTCCCGATATGGACCTTCACATGAATTTAGGGCGGGAATGGAGATAAAACTTGCAGAATGGTTTATGATTAGGCTTGGTGGTGGCATGGCTACTTCGCCGTATAACCCCAGTGTAGGTACTACGGCACCTACTGTATTCTGGTCAGGGGGTTTGGGCGTCCGAGAAAGGGAATTCTATCTCGACTTTGCTTTGTCTAATGTTAGGTGGGGTGAACGATTTGTGCCTTATGTTATTCCGGGGGTTGAAACACCTGTTGTGGAAGCCTCTCTATCCAGAACTTCATTTTTAATTACTTTTGGATGGAGATATTGAAGTGAGCCATGGGTGAGAGACAAGGAGATTTGCGAAAGCTAATTATAATTACAGGACCTTCTGGTACAGGTAAGACAACAATAGCCCGATATTTACTTGACAGATTAGGGGATTGGCTTGAATTTTCAGTATCGGCTACCACGAGGGAACCGCGGGAGGGAGAGCAACACGGAGTGCATTACTACTTTATTTCTGTAGATGAGTTTAAAAAACACATTGAGGAAGATGAACTTGTAGAATGGGAAGAGGTATATCCAGGAAAGTACTACGGAACTTTGAAAAGCGAAATAAATAGGATATGGTCTAAAGGTAAGGCAGTATTACTGGATGTGGACATAAAGGG
The DNA here is from genome assembly GCA_015490475.1 of Bacteroidota bacterium. Classification (GTDB taxonomy): domain Bacteria; phylum Bacteroidota; class Bacteroidia; order JAADEI01; family JAADEI01; genus JAADEI01. The sequence continues at coordinate 7,787 of WFXT01000173.1, read as the reverse complement.
AGCGTTGAACATCAAGAAAAGGTATGGTAACAGGGCGCTTTTAATATACATACACCCTGGTAGCTTAGAAACACTTAAAGAAAGGCTTTTAGGTAGAGGCACTGAGACTACTGATAAATTAAAAGAGAGGCTTGAGCGTGCTCAATGGGAATTGCAGCAGGCAACACAGGCTGATATTATTGTGCTTAATGATGATTTGCATGATGCCAGAGAACGTGTTCTTAAATATGTTCAAGACTTCCTATTTGATGGTGCTCTTCAACCCGTTTCAAGGGAACCTTAGAGCAGGAAAATTAGTTTAAAAGGAATGCGACTGCCCGGTGGTGCAACTGGCAGCACGTCAGGTTTTGGTCCTGAAGGTTCCAGGTTCGAGTCCTGGCCGGGCAGCAAAGGAATGGTTCCGGGATGGCTAACTTAGAGCGTATTGAGTTGTTTGCATGCGAGGCGTCGCGTGAGTTTGGTGAGAAGATAGCTAATTACTATGGGAAGCCGTTAGGGGCTTTAGAAATAAAGCGTTTTGCAGACGGTGAGATTCAACCTCGTTTTTTAGAGTCTATTCGCGGAGCCTATGTCTTTATTATTCAATCCACTTATGCACCAGCAGATAACTTGATGGAATTGTTGTTGACCATTGATGCAGCCAAGCGTGCATCGGCAGGTTATATAACTGCTGTGATCCCTTATTTTGGTTATGCACGTCAGGATAGGAAAGACAGACCGCGTGTTTCTATTGGAGCCAAGCTGGTTGCTGACCTGCTTTCAACAGCGGGAGCTAATAGGGTTATGACTATGGATTTGCATGCAGGACAGATCCAGGGATTCTTTAATATTCCTGTTGACCATCTTGATTCGTCGTATATTTTTATCCCTTATATAGAAGAGCTTGGACTTGATAATCTTGCATTTGCAGGACCGGACCTTGGTGCTAGCCGGCGTGCCAGACATTATGCACAGTTCTTTGGTAGTGATATAGTCTTTGCCGTTAAGTTTAGGAAGGAGGCTAATAAGGTTGAGGAAGTTAATATAGTTGGTGATGTCAAAGGAAAGAATGTTATTCTTGTTGACGATATTGTTGATACGGGGGGCACTTTGATCAAGATTGCTACTGAAATAATGGAACGAGGAGCAAAATCAGTTAGGGCATTTGTTACCCATCCTGTTCTTTCTGGGAATGCAATAGAAAAAATTGAAAAGTCGCCTTTGGAGGAGTTGGTTGTTACAGACACTATTCCTTTAAAGAGACCTTCTCATAAGATAAAGGTTTTAAGTGCGGCACCTTTGTTTGCCCGTGCTATGAGGCATGCTCATGAGTCTCGCTCAATAGATTCATTGTTTATCTTTAATAAAGTTGGTAGTGTTGGATAAAAAATAATTGCTTGTCATGAAGGTAATAGAAATTAAAGCTGAAGAAAGGACGGAATTTGGAAGGAGAGCCAGTCGTCGTGCTCGTAAGGAGAAAAAAGTTCCCGCTGTTGTTTATGGACCTGATACAGAACCAGTTCATATTTATATCTCTCGTCATGATGCCGAAGTGTTAGCAAAACAATCAAAAGGTTTTATTGCTCGGGTATTATTGGGGGATAAGCAGTATGATACGATAGTTAAGGAGATTCAGTTTCATCCGGTCACTGATGAGGTTTTGCATGTAGATTTTCAAACCTTTGTTGAAGGGAGACCTATCACAATGGAAGTTCCAGTTGAATTGGTTGGGACCCCTGAAGGTGTCGTCAAAGGCGGTGTTTTGATTAAGAAACTACGTAAAGTTAGAGTCCAGGTATTACCAGAGCAAATGAAGGAATCAATTGTTCTTGATGTTTCGCATCTGGATCTGGGTCAGTCCCTTCGTGTGGGAGATATTAAGATGGAGGGATGGAGGATTTTGCATAGGCCAGAGGTTCCTGTAGCTACTGTAGAAATACCACGTAGGCTTATCGCACAAATGAGAGAAGAAGAGGAAGCCAAGTAATAAGGGCAGTATATCCCTTATTTAATTTGCCTTGTGCATTGAAGTGGAGAGAAAGCGATTTGTGTTCGGCTTGGGCAATCCAGGCAGGGAATATGAGTTAACTCGTCATAATATAGGCTTTTTAGTTATTGATGAGCTTGCAGGGCGTTATTCTTCAACATGGATCAGCAAATTCCAGTCTCTATATACTGAAGTTATAGAAGATGGGATTAGGATTACACTTATTAAGCCCATGACCTATATGAATCTAAGCGGTCGTTCGGTCGCTCAGTGGGTCAATTATTATAAAGTTCCACTGGATAATATTTTAGTTGTTGTTGATGATGTATCATTGCCCTTTGGATCGGTTCGGTTCAGGAAGAAAGGAAGCCATGGTGGGCATAATGGTCTTAAAAGCATAATTAATGCTTTAGGAACGAGTGAGTGGGCACGTCTGCGTGTCGGAGTGGGAAGTCCGCCACCTACAATGTCTCTCGTTGATTGGGTGCTGGGTGAATTTAGCAGAAAAGAGAAGGAGAAGCTTCCAGAGTTATTATCATATTGTGCAGACGCTGTCATCTCATGGGCTCTGGAAGGATTTGAAAAAGCAGCAACTAAGTTTAACAGAAGTGGTTTACCGTAACTTAGTTTATTATGAAGCCCAGAATACTGTTTCTGACGTTTAAGCCGCCATATCCATATACAGATGGTGGCAAAATATGTACATGGGGAACTATTAAGGCGATAGTAAAGGCAGACGGGCAGGTTGATTTATTAACATTGTCGTATAAAGAAGATAGGGCAAGTGAAGAATTAATAAGAGAAGGAGCAAAGGAGCAACTTAGAAATGTATATGTGCAAACAATTGATGCTACGCCATCTTTGAAGAAGGTGGGAGAGTCATTATTTAGTAAGTATCCTGACAGAACATTGCGTTTTTTTGATAAAAAGGTAGCAGGTTTCATAAAGGAAGTATTATCTACAGGTTCTTATGATATGATTATCTTTGACCATTTAAGTACGGGACAATATTTGCACTATCTTTTACATGAGAATATCAAATTGCCAGTTACTATTTACAGGAGTCACAACATAGAGAGCGAGATATGGGAAGGTATGCAAAAAGTAACGCAAAATCCTTTTCTGAAGCTGTTCTTATCTGTGGAAGTTCCTAAAATTAGAACATTTGAGAAGTGGATGGCTAAAACCGTGAACTATGTGTGGTCCCTCAGTCCTGAAGATATTGCCCAATATAGGGCTTGGAATGTTTCTCAAGATAAATTGAAGTTGATAAGGAGCCCATTTGTCAACATTCCTGAGCCCATTGATTTACCTTCCCGACCACCGCAAAAAGTGGTTTTGACTCATGTGGGTTCTCTGGGATGGTTGCCTAATGAGTATAGTATGCAAAGGTTTATAAACGATATTTTCCCCGCCTTATATGAGACTTATGGTGTTAATGTTATCCTTGGGGGTAAGCGTTCAGAACAGTTTAACAAATATGAAGGGGTTACTGGCTTAGGGTTTGTTGATGATGTCAAAAAGGTTATTGCTAGTTCTCCGTTCTTCTTTATTCCTGTTTATGTGGGAAGTGGTATAAAGATTAAACTACTTGAAGCCCTTGCCTATCAAAGAATTGTGATAACAACCAGTAAGGGTGCTCAAGGTTTTGAAGGAAGGCACAGGGATCATATTTTGATTGCTGATAGTGTTGATGAATGGAAAGGATCAATTGAATGGGTCTTGAATAATTGGGATAAGGCAGTTGCTATGGCAAAAAGGGGCAGAAAGCTTGTTGAAACGTTATATTCTGTTGACAGTGTGGCTGAAGATATGAGACTATTTTTTGAAAGCATTTAAACCTTTTGAGAATGTATTTCGTCTAATCTACCGGAAAGGTGGTTTGGCATTAAAAAAATTTTTACTTAACTTTGGACAGAGGCATGAAAAAAGCGAAGGTCATGAGGAAGAGTCTGGCAGCTTTCCTATTAATTGGCGGGATTGTGTTTGCTCAGGAACCAGTTTATCCAACAGTAAAAGAATTGAAACAGGCGAGGGAGCAAATTTTCAAGCATAGGAAAGTAAAGGCGTTTAAATATAATAGGTCATTGGATATACAACTTGAGGAACCTAAATGGTGGCATGTATTAGAGCGCCCAGAGAGTGATACTCTTTTCTGGAATAATGTTGAGACGGAAAAGATAATAGTGAACTTATATGAAGGTAAAACTCTTAAAGACATTCAAGGTTTTATTAGAGATGCAGGATTAGGAAAAGTTATTGGTAGGTCAATGGATGGAAGTTCTCTTAATTTCTACGTATTTGAAGCAAGGGGGTTCAAACCGGCTGATGTGATTAGAGTTGCTCAGCTGGCAAGAGAAAGATATGGAAAAACAATTAAAGGTGTTGAACCTGCACCTATTTATCGTTTCTTCGGTGGGTGCCATCCAATAGATCCAGTTTGGTGGGATAATGCTACTAATACGCCGACACATACTGCATCTTCGTGGAGTTATCTTCTAACAGGTATCGATAGTGCATGGTGTTATGGAAAATCGGGTCCATATTGGACAGCTGTTATTGACCAAGCACTTGATTACAATCATGAAGACATTTCAGCACTCTTTGGGGGAGGTTATGACTTTGCAGATGTGGATGCTGATGTGATGCCTGCTTCTGCTCTGGAAAGTCATGGCACACATGTTAGCGGAACAGTGATGGCGGTCCATGACAATGGTGTCGGTCTGGCAGGGATGGTGCAAGATACCCTTTGGTTTGCAAAAGTGTCCAATGATAATTCAGGTGGTGCAGTGGATATTACGGCTACGATAAATGCAGTGGATTATATTGCTAATAATATGTCTTCTTTTGTTAGGACCATAAATATGAGTCTGGGAGGTCCATCATATTCATCAACTTTTGATGCGGCATGTCAGAATGCATGGAATAATGGTATTGTTCTTGTTGCAGCTGCGGGTAATGACGGTCTTAATGCAGTCTCTTATCCTGCTGCCTATACTTCTGTTATTGCGGTAGGTTCTGTAGATTGGGTTTATAATGCTGATGTTAATCCCCCTTCAAGTAGTATAAAGAGGAGTTCATTTTCTAACTATGGTCCTGAGTTAGAGTTGGCAGCAGGCGGTGGTACATTGGATTATTATAATAGTGCTCAGGGTTGTACTCCATGTCAGTTGCCTGTTTATAGTGCAGTGCCGTATAATAATCAGTATGATTATATGTCTGGAACATCAATGGCGTCGCCTCATGTAACTGGTTTGGCTCAACTTCTTTTCGCCATCAATCCCTGTTTGAATAATGTGTTGGTCAGGCAAATATTACAAAATACAGCATATGACCTTGCTCCTACTGGGCGTGATGATTCTTTTGGGTATGGTCTAATTGATGCTGTAGCTGCAGTAATAGAAGCACTGCCTATGAGAATTGATACAGTTATCAAAACAGATGCCTCCTGCGCATGTGATGGTTCTATTACGGTTTACATTGATTCATTATATGATGGATTGCCTCCTTATACAATTACCTGGAGTGATGATCCAAACGCTACTTCTTTGACCAGAACAGGTTTGTGCGCAGGAACGTATGTGGTTACCATAACAGATCAAACAGGATGCTCAATTTCTGACACTATAGTAATAGGTTCTGGTGGTGCTGGAGGCTTAGCAATAACCCTTGATTCCTTAAAAGATGTTTCCTGCAATGGTGGTTCTGATGGTGCTATTTATATTTCTGTATCTGGAGGTACTGCTCCTTACTCTTATTCATGGAGTGGACCAGGTGGTTTTACTGCTTCTACTGAGGATATAACTAATCTTTCTGCTGGCACTTATATAGTGTCTGTCACAGATGCCAATGGATGTGTTAATTATGATACATTCACTGTTAATGAGCCTGCTGCTATTTCTATTACAGGAACTGTTACAGATGCAAATTGTGGCAACTCTGATGGTGCCATTAATATAACAGTGACGGGAGGAACAGCTCCGTACACTTATTCATGGAGTAATGGTGCAACAACAGAGGACCTTACTAATGTTCCAGCAGGAACATATACTGTAACTGTAACTGACGCAAATGGATGTACTGCTTCAGCTTCATTTACAGTTAATGATATATCTGACCTTGCAGTTACGGGAGTTGTCTATGATGTCTTATGTAATGGTGAGTCAACAGGTGCAATTGATATAACTGTTACTGGTGGTACTGCCCCATATTCTTATACTTGGACTAATGGTGCAACCACTCAAGATTTAACAAATATACATGCTGGATCGTATTCAGTTACGGTAACAGACGCCAATGGATGTGTTACCACAGCTTCATTTGTGGTTAATGAACCTCCTGCTATCTCAGTCACAAGCAATATTACACAACCGACGTGTGGTAATTCTGATGGTGCTATTGATATAACTGTTTCTGGAGGAACAGCTCCATATTCGTTCTCATGGAGCAATGGTGCAACGACTGAAGATTTGTTAAATGTTTCTGCTGGAACTTATGTTGTGACAATAACCGATGCTAATGGCTGTACCAAGCAAGATACTTTCTTGTTGACTGATCAAGGGGCTCCTACGGTTACAGGTATTGTCTATGATGTTACTTGTGGAGGGGCTTCCGATGGTGCTATTGATGTAACTATAACAGGAGGCACTACACCATATTCTATTTCATGGAGTAATGGTGCTACTACCGAAGACTTAGTTGGAATTCCAGGTGGAACGTATATCATAACAGTTACTGATGCTTCCGGTTGTACAGCAACACAATCATTTACAGTTAATGAACCTCCTGCTATTGTAATATCTGGAACTATTACTGATGCCTCATGTAGTGGAAGCCCAGACGGTGCTATTGATATTACAGTAAGTGGTGGTACTCCTCCATATACCTACTCATGGAATGGAGGTGTTTTTACTACAGAAGACTTGAATGGAATTGGGGCTGGAACATATACTGTGACGGTTACCGATGCAGCAGGTTGCACAATGCAGGCGACCTTTAACGTTGGAGAACCGCCTGCTATTACAGTAACAGTGGATTCGGTTGTTGCGGCTACATGTAATCAGCCCAACGGTGCCGTTTATATCACTGTGTCCGGAGGAACACCTGGTTATACTTATAACTGGGATATTGGCTTTACTACAGAAGACCTCGTTAATGTGGCTGGTGGTACATATACTCTTACAGTAACGGATGCCGCCGGTTGCGTAGATACCTTCCAAGTTACAGTACCTGCGTATGATACTCCATACGTAACCAATTACCAGGTGATAGATGTAACTTGTTATGGTGCTAATGACGGTGCAATTTATGTTGTGAATGTTAGCGGAGGAATCCCTCCATATACGTATCAGTGGAACACAGGAGCTACTACACCTAACATTACAAACCTTGGCGGAGGGGTTTATACTGTCGTTATTGCGGATGCTTCAGGATGCCAATCTGTTATGACCTTTACAGTAGAGGAACCCCTGCCTCTTGTTGTTAGTACTGGAGCTTCTCCTGCAACACCAGGCAATGCAGATGGTTCTGCCTGGGTAACCTATGGTGGTGGTAGACCTCCTTATTCTGTATTATGGAGTACAGGAGCAACTACTGATACTGTTTCTGGCTTACCAGCAGGAACCTATTGGGTCCTAGTTCAGGATTCTGCAGGATGTTCGGCAACAGATACGGTAGTTGTTCCCGTTGCTCAGGGAGTTATAACAGCAAACAAAGGTATGTGTCAAATTACAGGATCAGGTGCAATAGAATGTGCCCATGATATCTTGGGAATTTCTGTTATGGATGTCGCTGGAAAGGTTATATATACCGAGAAAGGAAG
>WFXT01000172.1 GCA_015490475.1 Bacteroidota bacterium | reverse complement strand
TCTCAACCACAGGGGCAACTCCATATGGGCTATTATCTGTGGCAATTGACTCTCTATGCTTCTTATGAGTCTCGGATATTTGCCTCTCCACTCTTTTATGAACTCCTTTGCTTTGTCTAATGCTTCTTGGTAAGTGGCACTTTCCAGTATCCGCTTGAAATCTGTTACTATTCCTTCAACGTCCCTCTTTTGAACCCGTGTCCTTATGTTGCGAATTATGTGAACAGTGCACAGCTGATGTTTTGCCATTGGATAGTGTTTTTTGATTACTGCATTCATGCCTGCCAAACCATTCCCTCCTCAAAAGTAATGTGCTCTATTTAGATTTTCCGAATAATCTCAAATGCTTTTATCGGTCCTACTTATGCATTAGGCAACTTTTGGTTTTAGACCATGGGACGTTCCATGTATATGAATAATTGATTGTATTGGAAAGGCTTAGAAGACGACACCACCGCCAATGGAAATAAAAATCCATTGCCACAATCCTGGTAGTGTAGCTTGAAATTGCCCTTGTGCGCTGGCTCCAGTTGATGTGCTATATGCCAGATAACTACCTGAAATTTGAAGTCTGCTATTAAATCCGTGCATATAACCCATTCGCAGGTGTCCAAATGTGCTCTTATTGAACCAGTAAATTGGTTTGATGCTTGCAAAGGCAGAAGGAAAAGAGTTGATACGGGCGGAGTAGTCAGTTACTGCTATGATGTCCATTTCATTAGGAACCCCAATCTGTTTTTTGTTTTCCAGCAAAAGATTATTAACTTGTTGGGTTTCCAGTATTATTCTTGAAAAAGGAAAGTTCCAAAGTCCCCCCACGGAAAATTCAACTTCCCATCGTTTGCTTAAAGGGAATGCCATATTTATTTCCACACCAATCCCTGCTATGAAGAAGTTAAATGCTTCCAATGGTTTATCGGGACTACCAAATGGTGCACCACGCATACCTACTATTGTTGCAGAGGGTATTGCTATGTTGAACCGGTCCGTTCCGAAAGGATAGCCAAACAGGAAAAAGCCGGAAATCGGAAAACTAAAGCCTTTCCCATAGATGGGATACATTGTCTGAAGTAGTTCCAAAGTCCCTCCTTGTGAGAATAGTATCTGATTTGCCAGCCACAGCAATATTAAAAGTGTCTTGAGTAAATTACGCGCCTGATTCATTATTTGTTGAATCCTTTTCTTTGGCAAAGTTAAGAACTTTAAGGGCAGATGCCAGCTCTGAAAGTTCTACTGGAATTACTAACTTTGTGGATTGTCCATCAGCGACCTTTTTCAAAGCGTCAAGATAGCGCAGTAATATGACTTCTTTTGTAGGTTCGGTAGCTTTGATGTGGGAAAGCACTATTTTATAAGCCTCTGCCTGTCCTTCTGCTTCCCTTACAAGGCGATATTTCTCTGCATCAGCAATCAGCTGCATTGATTTTGCCTTTCCTTCTGCTTTCAGGATTTCGGATTGTCTGATTCCTTCCGCTTTTTGGATTTCCGCTTGCTTGAAACCTTCTGCTTCAAGAATCATAGCACGTTTCTCACGTTCTGCTTTCATTTGCTTGTGCATTGCTTCCATCACGTCAGCAGGTGGGTCAATTCGCTTGAGTTCCACTCTGGTTATTTTAACGCCCCATGCGTCAGTTGCTTCATCAAGCACTGTTCTCAGCTTTTCATTAATAACTTCACGGCTTGTTAGTGTTTCATCAAGACTCAATTCACCAATGATGTTACGTAGGTTAGTTTGTGCCAGAGCTACAGCTGCTTGAACGAAGTTCTGAACTTTATATACCACTGATTCAGGTTCAATGACTCTGTAATAAATAATTCCATCAACAGTGACTACCACGTTATCCTTTGTTATTACTTCCTGTGGGGGAACATCAACGACTCTCTCTCGCATGTCCACTTTTATGACCCTGTCAATAAAGGGTATAATAATATGAATTCCAGAGCTTAGCTTTTTCCTAAATTTACCAAGTCGTTCTACAAGCCCCACCTGATGAGGTCTTATCATTACAACCGCCTTAAACAGGAATATCAGTCCTAATAAAGCCAGAACAATCAGGGTTATGTTGCTTATCATGTCTTCTTGATTTTGAGATGAACACCTTCAATGCCAACTACTTTCACTTTGTCGCCAGGTTGAACTAATGAATCATTGTATGCCATCCATTCCTCTCCATCAACCACAACGACCACTTTGCCATTTATAATTTTCTTGACATATCCAGTTTTTCCAACTATTGTTTCTGGAGTGAATTCAACGCCCTCATCGGGCTTTATCAGTTTCCTTAGAATGTATATGGTTATTAATCCAATAGCTGTAGCAATTGGAACTTGGATCCACGGTGAAATACCAAGATAAGTCATAAGGGCTGCAGATAGGAATCCCATTCCAATGCCTATGAAACCAAAATGTAAAGGAATGAAAATTTCAAGTATCATACTAAGAATTCCAGCAATAGTTAATATGTAAACCCAGTCCATTACTGTAAAGTTGCCTTTCTGATTAGAATGAACATTTAATATTAAATGTTAGTTCACTATTGAAATCTTCACTGGCATTCCCTTACTGATTGCTAATTCACGACTGGCATTCCCTTGGTTTACTGCAATTTCAATCATGCGTTCACTATTGACAAGTGCCAGAGGAGAACCAGTCGGTACATATCCATAAGAAGGGTAGAAATGCACTCTTGTGTTGTCTATCTCTACATATCCCGAAGGAGGATTTTTGCCATGCCACATAATGTTTGTCATTGCATTGCCGAACCTGTCAATGTGAATGATGTGTCCATATATTTCCCATGATGCATCTGGATATGCATGTAAAATATAATAAGGTAGTTTTCTTTGATATTTAACTGGTTTTCCGAATTTTAGAGGGTCTTTGAGGTTCCAGAGGTGGGCAGCCCCAGGAGAAAATATATCTCGTCCGTGAAAAGTAGTACTTACACTATCAAGATAGAATTTCGAGTTTGAAAAATGAATTAAACTGGTGATGCCATAGTAATCAATAACAAGGTCTATTAAGCCATTGTCTGGTGCAACAATGAATTTATTATCCTGAGTATGTGCAATAATGGGTTTTCTGGAGGTTCCAACGCCTGGGTCCACAACCGCAACGAATACAGTTCCTTCAGGAAAGTATTGCCAATGTGCAAAGAGCAAGAAACTGGCTTGGACAATGTCCTGCGGTTCTATAAAGTGGGTCAGGTCAATGATGCGAGCATCTGGAGCAATTGAATATATAACACTGTGCATTACGCCAACAAAGCCATCAGATAAGCCGAAATCAGTAATGAGAACTATTGGAGGTTTCTGTTTCTGATGCATCAGCTAACAATTTGTTCGCCAATTCTACATCGCCAGGAGTATCAATAGCAGGTAAGATAACAGGTTCCACTTCCACTGTTAGTATATCATAACCGTGTTCAAGCCATCTTAGTTGTTCCAGTCGTTCTGTCTTTTCAAGGTCAGATTCAGGCAACTTAGCCAGTTCATTTAGTACGTTTCTTCGGAACACATATATACCCAGATGTCTATAAAAGGTGTTTACGGTATGCCACTTATCTGGAGAGTCCCAAACGTAGGGAATTGCCTGTCTGCTAAAATAAAGGGCTCGCCCGTCATAGCGCCTAACCACCTTTACCGTATTGCGGTCAAACAGTTCTTCTTTACGGGAAATCCTGCAAATCGGCGTTGCTATACCAAAATCTGTTTCTATAAATCTTGAAACAAGCGTATTTAACGATGATGAGCTAAAGCCAATCTCATCAACTTGAAAATTAACTATAATGTCAAAGTTTTGGGGAATATGCATTAAGGTGGCGTGAACCCGTTCTGTGCCTGATTTGAAATTGCCATCTACGATAACAGCTTGTGCCGGGGTGTTGCTTACTGCTTGAACAATGCGAGGGTCATCTGTGGCAACCCATGCCTGATAACCCGCATTAATCACATTATCAATAATGTGAACAATCAAAGGAGTTCCGCCGATTGAAACAAGGGGTTTTCCTGGAAGCCTTGTAGAACCGTATCTTGCAGGTATTACAACCGCTACGCGTTCCGTCATTTTTGTGTTTTTACTAAGTAAAATTAACTTGCGCTGATTAAATATTGGTTCCATCCGCATATTTAAGTAATAAACCGTCAAGCTACTGCGTTATAAGACTATTAAATTAAAATTTTGTTATGAAGGCAGACAAGAATAAAGTGGTCGTTTTTGATTACGTGTTGCGGGACAAAGAAACCGGTGAAATTATTGATGCAAGTTCCCAACATGGGGAACCTATCAAAGTCTTGTTTGGATACGGACAAATTATTCCCGGGCTTGAACACAGGATGATTGGTATGCAACCCGGTGAAAAGAAGACTATAGAAGTGCCTGCGGAAGAGGCATATGGTCTTCCCTCACAGCAATTAATTCAAGAGGTACCACGTGAATACTTTGGGGACATACAATTGCAGGAAGGCATGATGCTGACCGCTACTACCGAAGATGGGCACCCTTTTGACTTTCGTGTTGTTTCCTTTGATGACGCCAAGGTGGTCATTGATATGAACCATCCGCTTGCCGGTAAAGACCTCATCTTTGATGTTCACGTGCTGGAGGTCAGGGATGCTACGCAGGAAGAGATGGAGCACGGACATGCCCATTGACTTATTGCTGTCATCATGATGCAACAGCAAGCATTTTATTATAGATACTCACTATTTGCTTTGCTGGAGCGACATCATGCACACGCAAGATGCTTGCCCCTTTTATGAGGGCAATAAGATTTAATGCAGATGTTCCAGGCAAAGCCTCTTGGGGTGTAACATTAGCAACGCGCCATATCATTGATTTTCGGGATAGACCTACCAGAATTGGTTTGTTAAGGCGATGGAATAATTCCAGATTCATTAACAGTTCATAATTGTGTTCCGGAGTTTTTCCGAAGCCAAATCCAGGATCAATGATTACATCTCGTACACCGGCTTCTCTGGCTTGTATTGATAGCTCTTGCAACTGCTGTATTACCTCAAGAACAACATTGTTATATTGAGGATTTTTGTCCATTACAGGAGGGTTCCCTTTAAAATGCATAAGTATGTAGGGCACATGATATTTGGCAGCAATATCATATATTTTTCTATCATAAAGTCCACCAGATATGTCATTTATGATGTGAGCACCTTCTTTAATAGATTCTTCGGCAACTTCTGGTTTATATGTGTCAACAGATATAATAGCATCTGGAAAACGCTTTTTTATTGTGCGAATAGCAGGTATTAAGCGTTCCAGCTCTTGTTCTGCTGGCACGGGAGTAGCACCTGGCCTTGTGGATTCCGCACCCACATCAATAATGTCTGCCCCCTCTGTAATTAATTGAGTTACTCTCTTTATAATCGCTTGTTTGTCAGTATATTTCCCACCATCATAAAAAGAATCGGGAGTGACATTGAGAATTCCCATGATGATGGGCTTGCTTACAAAAAGAGGTTTGCCTTTAAGGTTTAAGGTAAAAGGAATAAATTTAAAAATTCTCATAACGGAATGCTTTTGTTAGGCTTTTATTGAGAATAAGTTCTTTTTCGCTTTGAGAGGTCATCATTTGGACGTATTGCTACTGTAAGCAAAGATGTGCTAATTAACCTTTCATCAGGAGTATATATCCATATTTGCCATACGTGAGTTGTTTTGCCGAGTCTCACAGGTTTACATATTCCGACGACATATTTATCTTCCCTAAGAGCAGGGCGGAGATGGACAGTATGGATTTGCTGTCCCACGCCATAATATTTTGTCCTGTCAATAGCAAGGTTAGCGGCGATAGAGCCCATGGTTTCTGCAAGAGCTGCAGAGGCACCACCGTGCAAGATACCTAAGGGTTGAACAGTCCTGTTATCTATGGGCATTCTCGCTTTCAAATAGTCTGAGCCCACTTCAATAAATTCTATTCCTAAGGCTTCTCCTAAATTTCCCTTTAATCGCTTATTGATGTCCTCAGCAGTAAAGTTCTCTATCGTCCATATATAGCCCATAAGTTATAGACTTTGCTTTTAATTAGCTAATTTCCTTTTAGCTTAGCACGCCAGTATTCCAGATTGGCTCTTGCAATGCCAGTAATAGAAATACCTTTGGGACATTCCACTTCACAGGCATATGTATTAGAGCATCCACCAAATCCCTGTTCTTCCATTGCAGTGAGCATCTCCTCAACTCTTCGTTCACGTTCAGGATGTCCTTGAGGTAACAGTGCTAAGTGAGTGATTTTAGCAGACACGAATAGAGCAGCGCTGGCGTTGGGGCAAGCGGCAACACAGGCACCACAGCCGATACATGTTGCGAAGTCAAAAGCCTTATCGGCGTTTGATTTAGGAACAGGTATGGTATTAGCATCTGGAGCACTACCAACATTCACTGAAATATATCCGCCTCTCTTGAGAATGAAGTCCATAGCTGAACGGTCAATAATAAGGTCTTTTAATACGGGAAAAGCTGTTGCCCTGAAAGGTTCTATGACTATTGTTTCTCCATCCTTAAAATGTCTCATATGCAATTGACAAACTGTGGTTCTGTGCAGTTTGCCATGGGCACGACCATTGATTACAAACCCACAAGTGCCACATATTCCTTCCCGGCAATCTGATTCAAAAGCTATGGGTTCTTTACCCTCCCTAACCAGTTTCATATTTAGTATGTCAAGCATTTCAAGGAATGACCAGTCTGGATTAACGTTGTCAAGTTCATACGTTTCAAAGTGTCCAGAGTCTTGAGGTCCGTTTTGTCGCCATACTTTCAGTGTCAACCTCATTGTTTTCTTGTCACTCATTGGCATCTTATTTATAGGAACGGACTGTTGGCTTAACTGCTTCAAACTTAAGGGGTTCTTTGTTTAGAATTGGAGGTTTGTCGTCGCCGTTGTACTGCCATGCAGCAACGTAGGCAAATTCATCATCTCTGCGCAAGGGTTCCCCTTCTTCTGTTTGGTATTCTTCTCTAAAATGGGCACCACAAGACTCCTCACGATGCAGTGCGTCAATGGTTATTAGTTCCCCAAGTTCAATAAAGTCAGCTACACGACCCGCCTTTTCTAATTCCTGATTAATAGAATTAGCGTTGCCAACGACTTTTACGTCTTTCCAGAACTCTTGTTTTAGTTGCCTTATTTCTTCAAGGGCTGAAAGCAGAGATTCTTTACTTCTGGATAATCCCACTTTGTCCCATAGTATATGACCAAGCTTCATGTGGAATTCGTCAGGTGGTGTTTTTCCGTTTACAGAAAGCAATTTTTCAATGCGTTCTTTAACGTCTTGTTCTGTTTTCTTAAATTCTTCTGCTTCTGTGTCGGGTAGTTTTTCACCGAGTCTATGTGCCAGATAGGAACCTATTGTGTAAGGCAATATATAGTATCCATCGGCGAGTCCTTGCATTAGAGCTGAGGCACCGAGCCTGTTTGCTCCGTGGTCGGAAAAGTTGGCTTCACCTATGGCAAACAATCCAGGTATTGAAGTTTGCAATTCATAGGACACCCATAAGCCTCCCATAGTGTAGTGAACAGCTGGATAAATTTTCATTGGCACCTCCCATGGACTTTCGCCTGTTATCTTTTCATACATTTCAAACAGGTTGCCATATTTGGCATCAATTCTTTCCCTACCTTGTTCCTTGATGGCATCCAGAAGGTCTAAATACACAGCTCTTCCTGTAGGGGGTAGGCCATATCCCATATCGCAAACCCGTTTGATAGCACGGCTTGCTACATCCCTGGGTACAAGATTACCGTAGGCAGGATACCATTCTTCAAGGAAATACCAGCGTTCTTCGTGCGGAATCTCGTTGGGATGTCTGGTATCACCTTTCTTACGGGGCACCCAAACGCGCCCATCGTTGCGCAAGCTTTCACTCATCAATGTTCTCTTGGACTGATATTCATGGGTTTCCGGTAGTGCAGTGGGATGCACCTGGACGAAGCACGGGTTTCCAAAATATGCACCTCGCTTATAAGCACGCCATATAGCAGTCGCATTTGAATTAACAGCGTTTGTAGATAGGAAATAGGCATTACCATAGCCGCCAGTGGCTAGGACAACGGCATGTCCAGCAAACCTCTTAATTTCACCTGTAACCAAATCACGGGCAATTATTCCTTTTGCATGCCCATCAACAAGTACAATGTCAAGCACTTCGTGTCTGGGGAAAAGCTTTATTCTTCCCTCATTCCACCACCTGAGAACTTGAGAAATGGCACCCAGAAGAAGCTGCTGTCCAGTCTGCCCACGGGCATAAAAGGTTCTTTGGACTAGAACACCACCAAACGACCTGTTGGCAAGTAGTCCACCATACTCACGCGCGAAAGGAACACCAATGGCGACAGAATAATCTATAATCTGAGGACTTATCTCTGCAAGCCTATATACATTCGCTTCTCGGGCTCTAAAGTCGCCACCTTTCATTGTATCATAGAAGAGGCGCCAGACACTATCGCCGTCGTTTTGATAATTTTTAGCCGCATTGATACCACCCTGAGCAGCTATAGAGTGGGCACGACGAGGGGAATCGTGATATGTGAATAGCAAAACGTTATATCCCAATTGTGCCAGTGTTGCAGAAGCCGATGCGCCAGCCAGCCCTGAACCTACTACAATAATTGTAAACTTCCGTTTATTGGC
>WFXT01000171.1 GCA_015490475.1 Bacteroidota bacterium | reverse complement strand
GTTATGTTTACAGAGTGAACAGTTACATATCCTTTGTTTAACCTAACAAGCTCTTCCCTGGCTTCCTTCTCGTAGTCAAACACCTTTGCATCTGTTTTTTCGACAACCCAATTATTGCCGTCCCAATATTCGTAATCACCTTTATCCGCATTGATTTGGCTCAAGATAAAACCACCATAACCATCGGGAAGTTTAACAGGCTCTATGCCTGTGTCGTAAACTCGCTCTGTTGGCTTCGTAGATATTTGAATTGGTTCAACTTTTGCCCCCCACTTCTTAGTGTATTTTTTTACAAACGATGGCAGCATGCGGTCGTAGAATTTTTTCAGCTTTTCGCCCCCGATTGCAAGGTCATCACCTGTAAATTCTCGCGACTTGCCAACAGGAATGTCAACAGCTTGCTTAGCAATATCTTTACCTACATGATCTTCCAGATCATTAATATTAACTGATTCTTGCGCGGGGAATATAGCATTCTCCGCCACTGTTTCGCCGTCTATCGCAAAAGAAGCATTATCTTTTCTGCGAAGCGTAATTGATTTAACCTTTTTTCTTAAGTCATACCTGTCAGCCTGCTTTTCCCCGGTTGTCCATGCAACCCGGTCAAAGCCATTTTCGGCAGCATACCTGATGGCATATTTCATGCCGATTTCATTGCCATACTTTTTCACCCAGTCCGGTGCCTTTGCGAGTTGATGCTCCCGTGGCTCCTGCAATTCGTCTAGAAAGAAAACCTTGTCACCATCAATACTTTCTCGCTCGCTGGCTCGAATGCGTACGATAGGGTTTTTAATTTCGTCGTACGCATCATGCCCATCTTTCCATGCTGCATCTACATTGGAAGCTGTAATAAATACTTCTCTGTAGTTCTTGCCTCCTGGGATTTGAATATCTTTAAATCTTGGGCCACCACTAAATTGTTCTTGTATCTCAGAAGGCGAAAACTCTTCAATAGCTTCGGAACGTATAATCTCCGGCCCAGACTTGGATAAGACTAAATAAAAATAACCCTGATTAGATATCGCTATTTCACCGTCCCAATACTCGTTCTTGTCATATTCTTTTCCATCAACCTTTAAGTCTTGCTGCGAAAAATTAAAGTCATTAAGTAACTCATAAATAGTATATGGTTCAGCTAACTCTGTATTATTTACATATAAGAACCCATTCTCATCAAATCCAAGACCCTTAAGTGTCGTTGTTTCTGCCGCAACATTATGCGCCCGCACAAACCCAATGACATCATCTTTTGTGACTTTATCCTTCTGCTCCTGCAACCATTCTTCCAACCCCAGCCATTCGTATTCATCCTTTTTAAAATCACCTTTCTTCATAAATCCACGAATAGCTTGCAGCATGCTTTCTGGCGTACCTTTGCCGGGAAGCTTTTCTTTAAGTACCTTTTCAAGTTTTGAATAGAAAATCTTATCGGGAGTCACAAGGCCATAATCTGCTCCTTCTTCCCGCACCAACTCATCAGGCGCTTTGCGGACATAATAGAACGCCTTCTCTTTGGTCAAATACGTCTTCTCCCAGCCAGCGCGCTCGGGCATATCCGCAACTATCTTCTGCCGTCTCTTCGGGCTGCCTATTTCCGCTTTTGTCGCATCGCGAAACTTAACACGCTCATATTTCTTTCCACCGCGCTCGAAGTTTTCCACTGAAAGGCCTTCGTCTTCGACAAACAAAGATTGCTCTTTTCTTCTACCAGCGTCCTTCTTAAACAATCCAACCCCGCCGGCACCTTCAACTTGTTTCTGTTCTTTCTTCGGTTTAATCTTACCCTCGGGTACTTCTGGTTTTGGTTTAAAACTGGTCTGCTCTCCGGCCGGAGTTTTTTCTGTTTTGGTTTCTAATTTGTTATTATTTAAATCAACTCTTTCACCAGCCTTAATAATTTCAGTAAAACCCTCGTCAATTAAAATATTTTTCATTTCATCGTTGTCTTCACGAACTCTAATTTTATTACCATCTTTATCAGCGAAGACAGATGTTTTTAAAAGCTCCTCCAATGGAAGTCCTCGGTTGGCATTAGAGAACCTTTTGTTAACTTCATCAATTGTCTTTGCTCCCTGCGCTCGTGATAATATCTGTTCTCTTATGGCATTAACTTGCTCCTGCTTCTTGTTGAGCTCAGCAATCATCTTGTCAACATCTGCCTTGCTTACCGGCTTAGGTAAGCCTAAAGCTTGATCAAGGTGTTCCCTACCATACGGATAAACAATACCAGAATTATCTTTTACCCAGAAAACATGGACAATGTTGCGCCCACATATTTTACACTGCAAAGCCCTTTCAAAGTCACTAACTTTGGCAGCAACTAACCCGTCTTCATATTTTGAGTACTTCTCCCCTTCCCTTCTTATATGCTGGTAGGCAACCAATCTATTATTATTTTTACCTTTTATACCGTTTTTATATAATATGAATTTGTCATCTTTTGCTGGCGCAGGTACGTCAGGAAATCCTTCCTCTTGAGAAAGTGTTTCTGTTTTAATTGCTGGTAATTCTTTTTGCACATTCTCTGGCGATGAGACGATATTATAAATTTCATCGACTGTCCACTTTACCCCTCCATTTGTCACTACGGTCTTTTTGTTTTTCTTGGTAACTTCAAGAAGCTCATTTCCCCCTACATCTATTTTATCACCAACTTTAATATTGTCAAACTTCCTTTGTAGATCAGTTCGCGCTTTAGCTTTTTCTGCATCAGCAGCAGGCTTCTTCTTCAAATAACTTATCTGGTTGTTAATGAGTTTAATTTCTTCTCGAAGCTTTTTCCACTCTACGGATTTATCTACTATTTTGTCTGTAGCCGAATTAATCTTTTTAATCCTACTTGCAGAAACACCGCTTCGCCCAGTGATAGCAGTCCCTGGCATAGAAGATAACCGCGCTTGATCTATCTCTCTCTCGATACCGGCCAACCTTTTTTCAAGTTTCTCTTTTTTGCGCAATAATTTTTCTACTGTGGTTTTTTCTTTGGGCTCTATCTCATCCTTGCGCCCTTGCTGTAATTTTGGTTCTCTTTTTGACTCTTCCTTTTGTTCTTGAACCTCAGTTTGCGCAAACAAATCACCCTGTGCCCGCACAATGTCCTTAACAGCATCGCTTACACGGGTGATTTCACCCTGGATAGCATCCCGCTCCGCATCAGTCCTTGCGCGAGCCAAATCAGAACGCAATTGATCGAGCTGCTCTTCAAGTTGTGCTGTGTCTTTTCGCGCTTTTGTACCGGTGCGTATTTTCTCGTTTCGCTTCAAAACCAACGGCTGTTCTTGGTTAAAATCAGTCC
>WFXT01000170.1 GCA_015490475.1 Bacteroidota bacterium | reverse complement strand
TCTCTATGGAAAACAGTCTTCAACGAGAATGTTTCTATTTTTCCTAATCGCATATTCCTAACAATTCTATAGTAATTTTAAAATTAAGAACACAGGAAAAACTATCTTTACTTCTTATGAATCCGACAAATAAAAAACAACTCCCACAGGACATTTTGAAGCAAATTCGGATAATTTCCTCACAGCATAATATTCCTGAAGTATGGCTCATGGAAGACATATCAACGCTTGCCAATGATCCTGTCTCACAATGGTTATTATTACAGAAATTTAGCGATGCCTTGAAAGTTGATTTCCCTTACGCCTATCTCTCAGGAAAGATACAATTTTTAGACCTAACCTTAAAAATAAAGCCTGAAATTTTCATTCCCCGTCCAGAAACCGAACAACTAACAGAAATAGCAATAGAGAAAATTAAAAATTTAGGTCTTAAACCAACAGTTGCTGATTTTTGTGCGGGAAGTGGCGCCATCGGACTTGCCATAAAAAAATACATCCCTGCCAGTGAAGTATGGCTCGTTGAAAACAATCCCGTTGCTTGCGAACTAATTAAGGAAAATTCCCAAATTCTTAATGTTGACATTAATTTAATCTGTGGTGATTGTTTTGAAGAATCAACAGCAAAAATTCTTAAGAACAGAATAAACATAGTTGTTTCCAATCCTCCATATATAAAACCGTGTGAATTGTCCAAGATGGACAGGTCTGTAATACTCTATGAACCAAGGGATGCGTGGCTTGCTCCCCCCTACGATCCATTGTTTTTCTATAGGGAAATAGTATCAACATATGGCGATCCAAACAAAGTATTAGTAATATTTGAAAGCAGTCCATACATCTATCGGGACGTTATTGACATTCTCAAACATGCAGGTTATGAAAAGGTATATACACTGAAAGACCTAGCAGGAAAAGAACGCTTCATCATTGGCGAACCATCTTCAGTAGATTAATAAAAGCCATCCGGTCTGTTGGAATTAAGAACAGTTCAACCATTTCTGGCAATAATGGTACAAGCAGCACAGATTTTGAAACACTAAAAGCAAATTTCACATCACGAATCTTTTCGGCACCTAACTCATCTATTATTTGATTATTCACTTCAAAGGCATAATACACTGCTATTACTTCCTTATCTTTTCTGAATGCGGACGGAACAAAGAAGTGATTAACATATACCAGTTGCCATGGGGAACCAATGACTATACCTAACTCTTCCTCCACTTCTCTTTTAACGGCATTAATAAGTCCCTCGCCTTGCTTAACACCTCCCCCAGGAAATTTAATAATATCAAAATTGCCTATTTTTTCTTTAACTGCCACAACACTATTGTTATATAAAATCATAGCATAGCAACGCACCGTCCACATAGACATTGTTATATACAGAAGGATTTTTTAACCTTTAAATGCACTTTCCAGTGCCTGTTCAATGTCTTTTATTATGTCTTCGGGATTCTCTACGCCAATAGAAAGACGAATCATTTTCTCTGTTATGCCCATCTGACGCTGTTTCTCGGGCGGCACGTCAGCATGTGTCATAGTAGCGGGATGCTCTGCGAGAGATTCCGTGGAACCAAGGCTTACTGCCAATTTAATCAACTTAAGGCTATTCAAGAACTTAAATGCTTCCTTTTCGCCTCCATGAATATCAAAGGATATGATTGAACCGGGTGCAGTGCATTGTTTTCTATAAATCTTAAACTGCTCTGAATCCTCGGGCAGAAGGTCCAGGTAATATACTTTTTCCACCATGGGGTGCTCATCAAGGAATCTGGCTACATATCTGGCGTTTTTCATCTGAGCAGTCATTCGCAGCTTAAGTGTCTCCAGAGAACGCATAAGCAACCACCCTGTCCATGGTCCCGCCATAGTTCCCATTATAGACCTGTGAAACTTGATCGTATCAACTATCTCCTCTGGACCAACTACTGCTCCGGCAACAACATCACTGTGCCCACCAATAAACTTGGTTGCAGAATAAATAACAAGGTCTGCTCCATGTTTCAATGGTTGTTGCCACAACGGACCCAAAAACGTATTATCCACAAATAGATAAACAGGTTCTCCTCTTTTCTGACTTAGTTGTTCTGCTATGTCAGCACAAAATTCAATATCTATAAGGTCATTTGTTGGATTGGCTGGTGTTTCTATGTATATGATTTTAACTCTGGAACCATATTGATCTGCAAGTTCTGGTAACTTTTCGTATTGTTCTCTGGCACAAAATGATTGATGCTCAATATTGAATTTCGGCAAGATGTTCTCTAATAAGAATTCAGTTCCTCCATACAATGGGTCACTATGCAAAATAACGTCTCCCGGCTTCAAAAAAGAGAGCAAAGACGTTGTTATTGCCGCCATTCCACTTTCAAAGACAGCGGCATTTTCCGCCTGGTCCCATAACGTCAACCTATCCTCAAGAATTTCAAGATCTGGATTGTTAAGCCTGCTATATATAAGTCCTATTTTCTCATCAACCCCTTTTTCTCTCAGTCCATAAGCAATTTCAAAGAATCGCTTCCCCTCTTCAGCAGTTTTAAATACAAATGTTGATGTCTGGAATATTGGACATTTAAGTGCTCCTTCCGACCACTCAGGATTATACCCGTAGGTCATCATCAAGCTCTCAGGACGCAATCTGTGACCATCTATCTCAACGGGATATTTGAATTTCTTAGCCCGCTTGTCTTTTGCCATGTTGTATCGTTTACTATCACGGGAATATGTCCATTAGCTTGTATGTGGTGGCAACTTTGTTTATAGCGGAATAGTATGCAGCGGTTCTTAAATCTTTCATGTTCCTGTATCTGCGAAGGACTTCTCGCAATTGTTGATATGTAGAAGCCATTGTTTCTTCCAGTCCTGAGCGCACAAGAGCCAATTCGCTTGGTCCTTCAGATGCCTCAGTAATTATCTTTTCTGGGAATTTCTTACCTGTTGCCTCTTCAATGAGTTTAATAATCCTTCTGTTACTCCATTCTTGGAATCTCTTTTCAATACGTCCAAAGCGAACTCGCATTATATTTCTCAACCACTCAAAGTAAGACACAATAACACCTCCTGCATTGAGATAAATATCGGGTATAATCCAAACTCCACGCTCAACAAGTTTTTTATGTGCCTGATATGTAACAGGTCCGTTTGCTGCTTCGGCAATAATCTTTGCCTTTATCCTATCAACATTGCCTGAATGTATTTGTCCTTCCAGTGCGGCAGGAATTAGAATGTCGCATTCCAGTTCCAGAGCCTTTTCTTTTGGCTTGATTTCCATCTTGGCTTTAGGATAGCCGCTCAATCTCTTATTCTGGTCCCAATATTGCTTGACATCGGGAATATCAAAGCCATCCGGATTATATATTGCAGTGTCATACTCAATAATAGCAATAATTTTGGCACCTTCTTTCCATAAGAAGTATGCACTGTGATAACCCACATTTCCGAAACCCTGAATAACAACTGTTTTTCCTTCCAGTCCTGTTGACAAGCCCAATCGTCTCATGTCCTGCTTGACAGAAACAGCCTCTCTAATGCCATACATCACTCCTAATCCAGTGGCTTCCGTCCTACCCGCTATACCACTGAGTTCCCGTGGTTTACCTGTCACACAGGCATATCCATGTGGGTCATCTGGCTTAAGAGAAAGATAAGTATCCAGAATCCAAGCCATCACTCGCTGATCAGTGCCCATATCAGGAGCGGGAACATCAATACCTGGACCAAGGAAATTTTTCCTGACCAGCTCAAAAGTATATCGTCTTGTAACTCTTTCCAGTTGGGCAGGCGTCATTTTATATGGGTTAATCTTAACCCCTCCTTTTGCTCCACCAAAGGGCACATCAACAACAGCACATTTATATGTCATCAAGGCGGCAAGCGCCATTACTTCATCCTGATTAACGTGCTCACTATACCTAATTCCTCCCTTTGTTGGAAGCCTATGATGACTATGCTGAGCCCTATATGCCTCAACGACCATAACATCCTTGCCAATGCGCACAGGAAACCTGATCCTCAAAACACTATTACAAACTTTTATTTGATAAAGTAACTGTGGCGAAATTTTAACGAAGTGAGAAGCGTCATCTACAAACGCATTAACGCTTTGCAAGAAAGAGTAATCATTATGTTTCACTGCTGCCATTTTTGTTTATTTTTTTGATTTTGAAGTAAAGGTAAAGAACAAAAGCCATCCAGCCCAACCAAAGAACTATCAAGCCCTTTACAACGACATCAAACTTTTCCATGCGGCTTTATCTTTTGCGAAATTAACCAATCCCATTTTGCGAAAGTGTATGTAATAATCAGCCAACCGATGACGGCGGGATAGAATACAAGTCTCATTTTACCATCAAGGTCATAAACATTAAATCCCGGATTTCCTCCTGCTCCCGGATGTAAAGAATCGGTAAGCCTTGGGAACACAAAAATGAGAGCCACAGCCATGATAAAAGATATTATGACATAAACAGAAGCAATACGATATCTGTTGATATATGGTAAACTACGCCACAGGATAAAGAAACCAGCGATCATAAGCAGCGTTGCGGCGGCGGCATTTTGCTTGGGGTCATTATGCCACGGCGTACCCCATGTGTAATTAGCCCAAATCATTCCAGTGATAATGCCAATGATACCACTCCACAAAGCCACTTTCATCAGATGTGGTAACTGAGACGCTTTCTCTTGATTTCCTTTTCGCAAGTACTGGATAGCACGAACCATTGCAACAAGATGTAAGAATATCATAGCGAACCACATAGGCACATGGAAATAAAGCATTCTAATAGATTGTCTGAGCACTGGTAAATCAGGGACAGGACCGTACAAACCAGCAATGACACTATAAATGACAAGCCCAAGTCCCACAATAAGCAATGCTAACGAACTATTCTTCATCTATTACCTGCTTAGTACACTGCAAAGATATTATTCTTTTTATCTCCAAACATTAACTTTTGTCATTTACTTCTCTTCTAAGCACCTCATTTGAGGCACTGCATACAGTTTCACGTCATAAATAAAGACAGTTCACCACAACCCGTTAAAACACTTTATTTTAGCAACATAACACAAAGGTTTCTATGTCTGTGGAAGAACTTATTAAGCGGTCAGCACTGGAAACAATTAATATTGAGCATGAAACCATAGGACTACTGCAAAATGCTATCAATTCCGATTTTATAGAAGCAGTAAAGGCTATATACAACTGTAAAGGAAGGGTAGTATTTACAGGCATTGGCAAAAGTGCCCTTATTGCTCAAAAAATTGTGGCAACATTCAATTCAACAGGCACTCCTGCACTATTCATGCATGCTGCTGATGCTATACACGGCGACCTTGGAATGATGCAGGAAAAAGATATAGTTGTCATGCTAAGTAAAAGCGGTAACACACAAGAACTCAAAGTCCTCATCCCTCTCATAAGAAATTTTGGTAACCCAATAATTGGCATCACATCAAATCGCGAGTCCTTTTTGGCACAACATTCAGACTATTTAATAGTGTTTGACTTGCCCCGGGAAGCATGCCCTAATAATCTAGCTCCTACGGCAAGCACCACTGCCCAACTGGTTATTGGTGACGCCATGGCAGTGGCTCTCCTCACCCTCAGAGGCTTTTCCCCTCAAGACTTTGCACGCTTCCACCCCGGTGGAACCCTGGGCAAAAAGCTATACTTGCGCGTAGATGATCTATACAAACAAAACGAAAAGCCTGCCGTTTCTCCAGACACACCGATAAAGGATGTTATTATAACTGTGAGTTCTGGACGACTGGGTGCCACCGCAGTAGTAGATTCAGACAATAAAGTAATTGGCATAATTACAGATGGCGATATAAGAAGGATGATCCAACGTTTTCCTCTTTCTGAACTTGAACAGCTCAGGGCAAAAGACATTATGACTCATACACCCAAAGTCATTAAGCCAGGTGAACTTGCAGTTAAAGCACTTGAAATGATGAGAACCCATAAGATAACCCAGCTCATTGTTGTTGACGACAAAAATCATTACCTCGGAATGATTCACATGCATGACATCATAAGAGAAGGCATAGTGTAAATTAACGCGACTGTATGAGACTGTTTATAGGAACAGCGGGATGGAATTACTATGACTGGAAAGGAATTTTTTATCCCGACGACCTGCCCAGCAAAAAACAATTAGAATTCTACTCTCAACACTTCAATCTTGTTGAAATTAATGTGTCATTCTATCGTTTCGTTAGAGAATCAACATATAGGAAATGGCATGAACAAACCCCCGATGATTTTTCTTTCACTGCCAAAATACACAGATATTTTTCCCATCTCAAAAGACTCCAAGTGGATGAAGAAGTAATTTCCACATGGACAAAGTTTATAGAACCCTTGCAAGCAGGCTTAAAAGGGAAAATAAAAGCTCTCCTACTGCAGTTGCCCCCATCACTAAAAGCAGACATTCCTGTTCTTGAACATTGGTTACAAAACGTTTACAAAACTGAGATTCCTCTATTTATTGAAGGAAGGCATGCTTCCTGGTTAAGCGATAACGTGGTCAATTTTCTCAAAGAGAACAATGTTGGTTTCGTATTTTCTCACTGTATAAAATGGGATTCAGACCCTCGCATCAAAACAACCGAAGATACATATTGGCGATTCCATGGTCCCCAAAAACCCTTTTATTCAATCTATTCCGAAGAAGAAATGCAACAATTTGCCTGTTTGCTTAATGACCTGCAGCCAAGACAGGCTTTCGTTATTTTTAACAATACCTATAGAGGAAATGCTGTCCAAAACGCACAACAATTTGCAAAACTTTTGGCTTCGTGTTGATAAGTCTTGACTTCCGAAAACGTCTCATTGTTCTTGCTTTTCTTATTGGTATCGGCATATTAGGTCTTGTCTTGCGTTTTGTGTTTATCTCCCCAGAGCTTGATTTCCTTCTTGACTTTAATACACATAACATTTTATTAGGTCTCTTGCTTGGCGTGATTTCTGCTATAATAGCAGGTTCCATATCATTACTACCTATATTCAGAGAAGTCAGACAAGTTCTCTTGCCTGCTGTTAAGCTTTTTGCCTCCCCCTTCTGGTTTGCCTTCCTTGTCAGTCTGCTTGCAGGAATTGGCGAAGAACTACTATTCCGTGCCTTTCTTCAGGAACTAATCGGACTTGTGCCAGCAGCAATAGTATTCGTTGCCGTTCATGGCTATTATTTCCCTAAGCCCCGCACTATGCCTTTGCTCGGTATTCTCGTCACTGGCATTGCCCTTCTACTCGGATTCCTATATGAAAACTTAGGTTACTGGACAGCAGTAGCAATGCACTTTTCTTATGATTTTGTCCTTCTCTTAGCAGTCAATCTATTTCTAAAAAAATCTAAAACTGTACAACAATGAAACAAATAAAGTCAATTCTTTTTATATGCAGGCATAATTCAGCAAGATCACAAATGGCAGAAGCAATAACCAAACATTTAATTGGCGACAAAATGCG
Organism: Bacteroidota bacterium; assembly: GCA_015490475.1. Taxonomy (GTDB): domain Bacteria; phylum Bacteroidota; class Bacteroidia; order JAADEI01; family JAADEI01; genus JAADEI01. The sequence goes on along the minus strand of WFXT01000170.1, from coordinate 196 downwards.
TGTTGCCAGTGCTGGTCTGAGTGCCAGTCCCGTACATCCTTTCACTATTCAAGTTTTAAAAGAATTAGGGATTGATTGGAAGCATGCCAATAGCAAAACTCTTGATGAGGTAAAACCTTCTGACTTTGATCTAGTCATCTCAGTATGTGATGTCGACGCATGCATTGCTGTCCCAGAGGCAAAACAGCACATAAAT